>CAZCCS010000129.1:0-7853 GCA_964497005.1 uncultured Acidimicrobiaceae bacterium
GCCTCCCGGTCGGCGCTTTTCACCGGCATGACCACGTCCACCCCGTAGGGCTTGCCGCCGCAGTGGTCGTCGATCCAGGAGAGCTCGATCTCGAGCTGATCTGGTGAGAACGCCAAGGCTCCCAGCACACCCATTCCCCCTGCGCGGCTGACCGCAGCCGCAACGTCTCGGCAGTGGGTGAAAGCGAAGATGGGGAACTCAATCCCCAGCATCTCGCAGAGCTCGGTCCTCACCGGTCCCTCCTAAAATAGAACGCGTTACAGGTTATACGAGCTCTACCCCGGCGTCGACGCCCAGGTAGGCGGCCCTGACCCGCTCGTCTGCCTGCACCTGCTTGGGGCTGCCCACCGCGAGGATGGCACCGAAGTCGAGGACGTGAATCGTCGAGCACACCGACATGACCAGATCGATGTCGTGCTCGACGAGGAGGATTCCGAGACCCTCCGAAGCGAGGTCCAGCAGCAGCCGCCCGAAATCCTCGGACTCGGACTCGTCCAGGCCCGAGGACGGCTCGTCGAGGAGTAGGAGGCGGGGCTGGGTGGCGAGCGCGCGCCCCAGCTCCACCAGCCGGGCGAGCCCGGTCGGAAGCGAGTCGACTTGCTCGTCGGCGACCCGGGTAATGCCGACCCGTTCGAGTATCTGTTCGGCGACCTCCTTCGGGTCGTAGCGGGACCGCGACCAGGAGCGGTGCACCTCGGCGGCGACGAGCACGTTGTCGTGGGCAGTGAGCGAGCCGAACACTTCGAGACGCTGGAAGGTCCGGGCGATTCCGAGGCGTGCCCGTTGGTACGCGGGCTTACCGCCGATGTCTTGCCCGGCAAGGAGCACCTGCCCCCGATCCGGTTCCTGCAACCCGCAGATCACGTTGAACAGGGTCGTCTTGCCGGCGCCGTTCGGACCTATCAGGCCGGTAACTGTGGCCTCGTCCGCCTCGAGGGACACCGACTGCAGCGCGCGGACCCCTCCGAAGTGGACCTCGACGTCCCGGACCTCGAGCAGCGTCACCGCAGCATCGTTTCCCGCGCGAGCGGTCGGCAGATCCCGCAAGCTTTGAGCCCTTCCTCCATCGTCACCGACCTGACCCCGCTCTTGCCCGCCACCGCAGCGCAGTTGGGGCGGTGCATCATCGAGCCGCTCGCAGTGGCGACCAGGTTGCCGCTCGACGACCTCGGAGCATCGGGTATCGCCGCGGCGGGAGACGAGTTGATTCCCCCGCGAATCGCGACCGTTAACTCCTCGATGCTCTCCCGCAGAAGTGTCATGTCCTCGCGGTCGGTTTCGGCGCGCGCCCGTCCATCTTTTACCAACACTGCGAGCCAGTGCCCGAAGTACAAGAACCCCCCTAGGAACACCATCCCTAGCCCGATCAGCCCGCCGGACACCAAGTACGGGATCTGCCCGGCGACCAGAACGGTTCGTGAAGTCCCCACCCAGGCGATGATGATGCAGACCAGGCCGGCGACCACCAGCGCGGCGCCGGCTGCGAACAGCCACTGCTCGCCTCCGCGCAGGCGGAACCGTCCGGCCCGCCCGAGCACGTTCAAGAGCCTGTCCTCGCGTCGGCTCGGCGCGTCGGTTGCAATCGCGGCCATCAGAATTCCCCTCTTTGATCGGGCCTCAATCGGTTTCGGTTCGGGCAACCCGCCGCTCCCGCTCCGCCAGAGGATGCGACCAGTCCCGGCACCCGGGTGAGCGCCAGCGCGCCGAGCACCCCGGCGAGGGCGAGCAACACGATCCAGCCGGCGCCGATACCTCCAGGCAGGGAAGCGGCGGCGAGGCTGGGCGGAACGGCTAGTCGCGATCGGGAGGGCGGGGCGATGCGGGGTTGCGAGGTCAGCGCCGGTGCTTCGCCGGTCGGAAGGGACAGCGCTGGGGCGGCGGCGCTGCCGGTCGGTGTGTTGTCGATCGCCGGCTGCGTCGCGATCCCGCCTCCTGTGGAGCCTATATCGGCGCTCGGAAGTCCCGATTGATCTGTCTGGAACGCGCTCGACGCGGCATCCATCGAGATCGCGGCGCCGCCGATGCTGGCTGTGAAGCTGTTATGGCTCGAATCGCCCGGCGGAGCCCAGTAGAACAAGATCGAAGACGCATCGTAGAAGTCGACCCCGCCGACGGTGATCTTTGACGGGGTGGTGAAGTAGACCTGCATCCCGGCCTGCTGCAGCGCGGAGTTCACCGCGTCCTGAACCGGCGCAGGAGCAGGGTTCCCGGGCTGCCCGACGTGAACGCCCGACCCGTCGACATACGCGGCCTGGCCGGCGATGGTCATGTTGTGGACCAAGGTGTTTCCCGACAGCTGAGGCTGGCTCCCGTTGTCGGACGTCGCTTGCGCGCTGGACGTAACCGAACCGATGTCTATGAGCCCCCCGTCGAGCTCGATCCCGGTTGCAGAGGACTGGGCGGTGGCGGTGAGCTTTCCGGTCGATGAGTCGAAGTGGATCAAGCTCGTGGAGGTTGATGATCCCGCGGTGCCGACCGGCCCGAGACCTCCTCCCGCGACGGACGAATTTGCCGACGAGTACTGGTCGCCGGGAACCGGCGGCTGGACGGTGGCCGACATCGTCGTACCCGTGGGTGCGCTGGTGCTCTGCTGTGTCTGGGACCCACCACTTATTGCCTCAGCGCGCACCGGATCGTTGAGTGCGGAGAGGCTGCCGTTGCCGGTCAACACCTCGACGAGAGTCCCAGCATTCCCCGCGGCCGATCCGGGCCACACCAACGAGGCAAGGGCGTGCTCCCCAGAAGGATCCAGAGATGCGAAGCTGTACCCCCAGTCGCCCTCGCCCTCGGGATGGAACTGCGCGGTCGGCTCGTCCTCGGTGATCTGCATGATCGGGGCTTCAACAGTCACCGAGTAGCTCAGGACTCCTGAAGCGCCGCCTGAGGAGGTCTGGGCGAACGCGGCGGGCGCGGCCGCGAAGCCCGCTACCGCCGCGGCCGAAAAGGCGACGGCAATCACTTCTGCAGCCCGCGACGAACGCCGGCGTCGATGAGCGCTGATTGGTGGGAGTCCGGTCATCCCGCGGTCCCCAAGTAGGCCTCGGTGAGGGATCCGGCAATGTCGACAGGCTCTCCGAACACGTCGATCCTCCCCTGCCTCATCACTGCGGCGTAGTCGGCGACCTTCATCGCTGCAGCGGCAAACTGTTCAACCAGAAGGATCGCGATTCCCGAAGCCGCGAGCTCCCCGACCTTGTCGTACAACTCCGAGACCACGATCGGTGCCAAGCCCATCGAGATTTCGTCGAGCAACAGCAACGCCGGCTCGGACACAAAGGCGCGGCACATTGACAGCATCTGGCGCTCGCCACCGGAGAGAGTTCCGGCGAGTTGGTTGCGCCGTTCTGCCAGCCTCGGGAAAGTGGAGAAGGCGTTGTGCTCGATCTGATCCATTGGTGCCGTCCCCGCGTGGCTGAACACGCGCAGGTTCTCGCGGATGGTCAGGTTGGGAAACGCGCCGCGACCCTCGGGGATGCTGCACACGCCGGCTTTAGCGAACAGGTACGGCGCCACTCCGTTGACGTGAAGGCCCGCGACGTGCACGCACCCAGACGAGGGGCGAACGAAACCGGCGGCAACGTTGAGCAAGGTCGTCTTTCCGGCCCCGTTAGGGCCCATCAGAGCGAGCACCGATCCGCGGGGCAAGGTGAGGTCGACCCCGTGAAGCACTTCTACCCGTCCGTAGCCCGCGCGGAGGTTGATCACTTCGAACGCCGCGGTGTCATCGCCAGCATCGGCGGGGGCAGCGCGGGGACCGGGGTCGAATTCCAGGGTGGGGTCGGCGAGATCAGTCGAAGACAAGCTGGCCCTCCCCTGGCTCGGAACTGTCGACGGGCGAGCGGGGCTGCCCGGCGACTGTCAGCAGACGGATCCGGTCCCATGCCCCGCCGATTTGACCGGCCAATCCCCCCGGGTTGCGGCCGAGGAAAACCGCCCCGAGACCGATCAGTAGGAACTGGAAGTCGGGTATCGGGATGTAGGTGCTGATGAGAGGCGTGAACGCGTAGAACATCGCTGCGGCGAACGCTCCGGCAACGGTGCTGATCCCGCTGAGGGTGATGAGCAGCAACAGGATGAGGCTGACCAGGCTGTTGAAGTCGCTGGGTCCGACCTCCTTCTGCCAGCCGCCGTACAAGGCTCCGCCGATGCCGGCGATCGCCGCGGCGATGGCGAACACCGTCACCCTTGTCGACCTCAGGTTCATTCCGATGGCGGCGGACGCGGCCTCGCTGTCGTTGAGGGCCGCGAGGCGACGGCCGAACGGTCCGCGTTTGAGAGCGAGCACGCCGACTGCCAGCGCGGCGAAAAGAACTGCCCCCTCGAGCAGGAATCCTCGTTGCGACTTGAACCACACCCGGCCCACATCGAGGATCCCGCCGAAGCCGAGCACCTTGTTGAAGAAGAGCGAATCCATCGCGTACGCAAAGGACAGGGTGGCCAGCGCGAGATACAGACCTCGTAGGCGCAGCACGACCAGAGCCAGCAAAGCGCCGATGGCGGCTGGCAGCGCCGCGGCCGCGAGTAGACCGAATACGGAATGGCCTCCGAACACATTGCCCACGGCGAAAGCGCCGAAGCCGGCAAGGGTCATCTGGCAAAGGGACACCTGACCGCCATAGCCGGTCAGCAGCACCAGCGACAGCATGATCACGCCGAGCACCAGGCCCTCACCGAAGTAGAGCAAGTTTCCGGCGGTGAGGACGTGGGAGAGAAGCAACGTCGCTCCGACGAAGGCGCCACCCATCGCAATCGAAGGCCACAGACCCATGTCCTTACGCACCCGGCCGGCAGCGGGCTTGGCGGTTTGGAGCCGGTCCTGGCGCAGCACGAGCAGAGCGAGGAATAGGACGACCATCGGGATCACCGGGTTCAGGTTCGAGAGCAGGGTGACCGGCAGGTACCCCACCGCGTAGGACTGGATCAGCCCGAGGAGGATGGCACCGGCGACGGTCAGCGGAAGGCTCTTCATCCGGCCGACCACCGCGGCCGCGTATCCGGTGACGACGAGGAAGGTGAGGTTGAACTGATCCAGGTACTGGAGCTTGGCGATCAGGATCGCGGCGAGCGCTGCGAGGGAGGCGCCGAGCGCCCAACTCAGCTGAGCTGTCCGAATGGGGTTGGCGCCGGCGCGGGCGGTGAGCTCTTTGTCGTCGACGACCGAGCGCATGGTGATCCCGACCCGGGTTCGGGTGAACAGGAAGCGCAGGCCGACCGCAACGACCACCGAGACGGCGAGAACCATCACCTCGTAGTCGGTGACGGCGACCCCGAAGAGGTGGACTGTCCCGGTCCCGACCAGATCAGGAAGTTGGCGGGTGGTCTGAGGCGACCACAGCGCGTCAGCCGCCCCGAGGATCCCGAGGAGTAAACCGAGGGTCACCACCAGGCTTATCCCAAGAGATTTTCCGTACAGCGGCCGGACCGCCGCCCGTTCGATGAGCGCTCCGGAGAGCGGTGCCATGACGCCGAGGACAAGCAGGAGCGACAGGACTACTGGGAGATGCCAGGCCACCGCGAGCTGCCAGTAGGTGAACGTCATGAACATGCCGATTGCACCGTGCGCGAAGTTGAACACCCCGGAGGTGAGGTAGGTGACCACCAGCCCGGAGGCGGCGAGTGCGTAGAGGCAGCCGATCACCAGGCCTTCGATGGCGTAGGTGATGATGAGGGAGTTCATGCCCGGTCAGCCGGCGAAGTAGCCGTCGCAGCGGAAGCCAGTCGCCGGGTCGTCGACCTTCACGTATTGGCCGTTCTGTATCTGGAAGAGGTTGTAGCAGTTCGACGGTTTCTTGCCGCTGATGTTCGCGGTCGTGGTCATGCCGTTGTCGTTGAAAGACGACGTCGCCGCTAGCGCGGCAAGGACCGCCTTCTGGGTCAGATGCGGCCCGACCTGCTGGAGGATGTGAACGAACAATGCGGCGTTGGCCCACGAGTAGGTCGAGAACAAGTCCGGAGAGAAGTTCGGGTAGGCAGTGTGAAGCCAGTGCAGGTAGGTGGCGACTTCGGGAACCGTCGGGTCGTTTAGGAAGGCTGCAGCGGCGAGGTACTGGTACTGCCCCTCGACCGCGCCCGCTCCTCCTGCCTCCTGGACGTACCCACCCGAGTAGCACACCACGCAGACCCACACCTCGGGCTTGAATCCCTGCTGCGCTGCCTCCTGGGCGAATATCGCCGCGTCGGGTGCGTTAACCGACGAGAGAACGACCATCTTGATGTTCTGCGATTTCATGCGGAGGACGTCGGCGCTGAAGTTCGACTGTGCCGGGGGAAAGTCGTCCTCGTAAGCGACCTTGTAACCGATGCTTTCGATCGCGGATCTCAGATGCTGCCAGGCGGCCACGGCCGCCGCCTGATTGCCGACGATGGTCCCAACGGATGTGATCGCGTCGGGGTACTTCTGCTTCAGGTACAGGTACGGGCCGAGATAGAACTGCTGGCTGTACGGAGCCATCGAGTAGGCGTTGGGGAGACCGGCCATCTGCGGATTGAGGTAGGTCTGCACCATCGGCACGTTTGGATGAGCGGACATGATCTGCGCGCCGCAGTTGTCGTCGAGCGACCAGCTGCCCACGAACGCGAAGACGCTGGTCACCCTGTTCTGGTAGTCAGCCTCGTTCTGGCTGCACTGCAGACCGTCATCGGAAGCGATCAAGTTCAGCTTGCGCCCATACACCCCGCCCTGGCTGTTGATGTAGTTGAAATAAGCCTGGACGCCATATGGACCACCCTGGAACAGACCCGGCACGGGGCCCCCCAGGTCAGACACGTTTCCAATGGTGATGCTGTTCGCGGTGACCCCGACGTCGGTAGCGCCGCCGTTCCCACCGGCCGGCGCGGCGCTGCCTGCCCCGCCACCACCGCCACCGGAACCTCCGGCGGCCAGTTGCGCGGCGCCGCCAACTCCGCCCGAACCGCCGCCGTTTGGCCCCAGGGTGGTGGCGGTGCCGACCGCACCCGATCCGGTGTCCGCCGCGCTACCGAGGTCGGCAGACAGCCCCGATCCGGTACCGAGGCCCGACTGGCCCCCCTTTCCGAGGGCTGCCTCCATGGCGGAGCGTTCCTGGCCCTTCGATACCCGGAGACCGCAACCGGTCAGGGACAAGCCGGCCAGGATGACAGCCGCCAGTAGGACCCGCTGGGCGGCGCGCCGGCCTGCGGCACGTCGATCGTGACTAGCATCCCAAGGCTTGGGCATATGTCCCCCCGGACCGGTGAGCGAAGCCAACAACCAACGGAACGCGGGGAGCGTCCCTATTGGTGTGTTCTTCGCTAGTCGGTACAAACCTCCTTTTCCAGCCGGCGGTGCCGCTCAGCGGAACATCAGGAATGTTGTGCCGGGAGAAACGCGATGGTATGAATCAGAACGCGTTCCAGCTAGGCCGGGAGGAGCAAATGACCGACGTGCCAGCGACCGATGTGCCAACGTCCGATTTGATGGAGCAGATCAACCTTCTCGACCGGGACCGCTTCACCGAGGGGATCCCGCACGAGTGGTTCACCTACCTGCGGGCAAACGCCCCGATCTTCCACCATCCCGAGCCGGGGGGTCCCGGCTTCTGGGTGTTCACCAAGTACGAGGACGTTGTAGCGATCGGCCGGGACGCCAAGCACTTCTCGTCCGAGCAGGCCCGCGGCGGCGTGGTCGGTCTCGAGGAGCCGCTGGTGGAGGCGGACTGGGTCGGCGAAGGGGGGAACCTGATGCTCACCATGGACCCGCCTTCGCATACCCGTCACCGGCGCCTGGTCAACCGCGGTTTCACTCCAAAGATGATCGGCGTGCTTGAAGAGCACATCAGGGACCTCACCGTGAGGATCGTGGAGGAAGGTCTGAACCGCGGAGAGGTGGACTTCGT
>CAZCCS010000130.1:0-7785 GCA_964497005.1 uncultured Acidimicrobiaceae bacterium
AAGGCCTGGTCAAGGCTTGGCAGCACCTGGAAGCAGACGCCAAAGAGCTGGCCCATCGCCTTACAACCAAAGAAGCAGCCACGCCGTCGCGCACCTGGCACCTTCTTGAACCTCACCAAGCAGGCGGCCAGCCTCCCGCAGACCGGCAGCGCGTGGCGCAACGTGGGGCCCTTTGGCGGGGTGGTCGACATCCCCGGGGTCGGGAGCGGCAACGAGCTGTTCGGCCCGGTCGACGGCATCGGCACCGCGATCGCGGTCGACCCCACGGACCCGAACGGCGACACCGCCTACCTCGGCACCATCGGCGGCCTTTACAAAACCACGGACGGCGGCAAGACAATTCGCAACGTCGTTGACGGCCAACTGGCGCGGGACTCCATAGGGGCCATCGCCATCGACCCGACTGACCCGAAAACCGTGTACGCCGGCACCGGGGTGTCCATTTTCACCTTGAGCGACGACGCCGCCGGCACGGGCGTGTACGTCAGTCACAACGGTGGGAAGACGTGGAGCCGGCCGTCGTCCAATACCCACGGCTACGGGGTCAACTCGATCGCGGTCACCCCTTCAGGGACGGTGCTAGCGGGGACCACGTATGGGCTGTGGCGGTCGACCGACCACGGCGCCAGCTTCCAGCAGATACCGCTGCCCGACAACGCAACCCACACCGCGCCCGCCGCCCACCCCCTCGGGAACTGGGTGACCTCCGTCGTCGTGAACCCGACCAACGCGGACGAAGTAACCGTCGCCGTCGGCTACGCGTTCGGTGCCAAGGCGTATCCGAGCGGCGAAGTTGTCGCCCCGGGGAACGGTCTCTACCGGTCGACCAATGGCGGCGCCACCTTCTCGTTCCTGCCGAGCACTTCCCAGCTCACCTGGGCCGGCGCAAGCCCCGATCCGGTCGGGCGAACCAGCCTGTCCTATTCCACGGTGCCCGGAGCCAAAGGCCTCATGTGGGCTCTGGTTTCCGATGCGGGCAAGGCGGCAGGAAACCACGGTTGTATCGACACGCCGGCTCTGCCCGTCTGCCCCGACGGGAACACGGCGCTCAACGGCCTGTACCGATCCGCGGATGACGGTGCGACCTGGCAGCTCGAAGCCACCGCGCAAACGCTCGCCACCGCGCTCGGCGGCACGACTTCGGCCGCCGGCTATCCGATCTCGTACGCCCCGGGGGTACAGGCTGACTACAACAACTGGGTCCTCGCCGACCCCGAGGATCCCAACCGGGTCTACATCGGGCTGGAGGAGGCATTCACCGGCGAGTTTCACGACCCGACCGGGGCGCTCCCAGCACCGTCGATGACGTGGACCGCGGTCGAGAAATACGCCAACGCGTGCGGCTTTGTCACCTACTTCAACACGATCCCGAACAACAACGGCGTCGCCTGCCCATCCGCCATACCTGAATACGGCAGCGGGACCACCCACCCCGACCAACACAGCGCAGCCTTTGCTTTCACGCCGACGGGTATCCGTCTGTACAGCGGCAACGACGGCGGCTGGTGGGTCCAGGACTCGCATCAGGTTTCGGACTCGACCGCCGGCGGATACACCGGGTTCGACAACGGATCGTGGCGTTCGCTCGGGATCCCCGCGACCGTGCTGCCCTGGGACGTGACCCGTTTGCAGGACGGCTCGTTCCTGCTGGCCTTGCAGGACAACGGCGTCGGCCACGTCCGCCCGACCGGCAGCGCCTACCAGGTATGCGGCGGTGACGGCGTGTACGTGTTCCCGGGCGCCAACGCGCAGTCGTACTACTGCGGCATCGACGGCCAGACGATTCTCGCCACGACCGACGACATGGCGCACACCATCAACATCACCCCGTCGGGCACCGCGACCGGGGCCACGTTCCTCTCTCCGTGGACGGTGGACTCGTCCGACTCGAATCACCTTCTCGCCGCGGCGGGCAACGTGGACGAGACGACCCAGGGTCCCAACACGAACACCTACGACCCCACGGACAACGTGGTCTTGAACTCGACGTGGCAGACGGTGTTCACACCGCCGGCGGCCCCGCACGGCTCGTGGGATTCCTCGGCGGTGTTCACCAGCGGGCCGGTCAGCTACGTGGCGTTCTGCTCGGTCTGCCGCCCGTCGCTGGTGAGCGGCTCGGCTGACAACGTCACCACCATCACCCCGAAGATCGCAACGAATGTGCAGTCGGGATGCAAGGCCGCCGAGCTCAGCACCTCGTGCTGGCACATGGCCGCCAGCAACGGGCTACCCCACGAGCAGGTCAGCGGGATCGCGGTCGATCCGAACAACCCGAGCACGATCTACGTGAGCCTTCGGCAGTTCATCGTCATGGGAGCCGACCCGGCGCTGACCGGCGATCAGAAGGTGATGGTGAGCCATGACGGCGGTGAGAACTTCACCGACCTGTCCGGGAACCTGCCCCGGGCCGATGCGCACCGGATCGTTCTGCGCAACGGGCAGCTGTTTGTGGCGACCGATGTCGGCGTTTTCACCGCGCCGGCCGGCAGCACCCAGTGGAAGCGCTTCGACAGCGGGCTGCCCCAGGTGACCTACCGGAGCATGCAGCTCGATCCGACCGGCCGGTACCTGACGGCGGGTGCCTACGGTCGGGGCGGCTGGGTCTACGACTTCGGAGCGCCGGCAACGACGGCGGTCCGTGTGGCAAGCGTGAACCCGTCGGTGACGTTGGGCGGTTCGCCGGGTGCGGGTTCGGGGGCCGGCGCCGGCGCGAAGACCGGAGCTGCGGGGCCGGCCTCCGATGCGGCGGGTTCGCCGGCGGGTGGCCTGGCGCCTGTGAGGTTGGACGCCAGCTTGGCGTCGTCCGGCCGGCGGGTGTCGTTGCCCTTGGTTTTGTTAGGCGTCTTGCTCCTGGTGTTAACGGGTACCGCCTCGGTTGGTTCGTGGTACCGGCGGCCGGGCGGCGGTCGCATGCGCAGGGGAAATCGTTAGCAACCCTCAGTGTGTAGAGAAAGTCAACCCTGGTTCCTTTTCTCTACCCAGCAGCCAGACCGGAGGAGGTCAGCTCGCCGCAAGGATCGCGGTGGCGACGCCGAGAAGCACCGTCGCCGTCGCGAGCGCTGCCGAGAACCACTGGTCGAGTTTCACGAACCGCCCTTCTTCTATCGCCCGGCTGACGATCTTTTGGCGCGCGAAGCCGTAAGCGACGCAGGCGATCCCAACCGTGGCGTAGCCGACGCCAAGCGCCGTGTATGGCCATGACGTTTGGTGCGCCACTGCGGGGATGATCTTGCTGGCGCCGAGGCCCACAGCGAACGCGGCAAGCCCGGATCGCAGCCACGCGAGGTAAGTGCGCTCCTGGGCAAGGTGAGTTCGCCGGATGCCTGTTCCGGGCGCGCTTGACGATGGATCGTCACCGTCAGGGACGAAACGGTCCTGCGAGCTGGGTTGGGTCATCGCGGAACGTCGCCGGCCGCAGCGGCGACGACCGCGTCCGTGAGCTGGTCGATAGCAGCAAGAGGAGCGGCGAGTTCGGGGGTAAGGCCGAGCCTGGACGCCATCGAGGCGGGCGATTCGTACGACAGCGTCGTGTTGCCGCCGTCCGCCCAGATCAGCACCTTCAACGGAAGGTCGAGGGCCGCCAACGGTTCCGCATCCATGACTGGGGTGCCGCCTTTCGGGTTGCCGAAGATGACCAGGGTCGTTTCTCGAAGGTCCATACCGACCGACTGCGCTTCAGCCCTTTGATCAATCACCGCGAAGACTTTGACCCCCTTGGCACGGGCGGTGTCGAGGAACAACTGGACCGTGTCGGCGACCGAAGAGTCGCTCAGCCTCTTCTCGATCAGCCGCCCCTGGTCTGATCCTTGGGACATCGTCATTCGAAGACCAACTCAGAGCTGCGTAGGTGGGTCAAGAGAAGCTCCCCGGCCCGGTCGAGAGCAGCGCGGGCCTCGTCGAGAATTGCATGGAAGGCCTGGAACACGTGAGGCACCCCCGGCGTGATGTCAAGTGTGACTTCGACGTCGTCGGTGGCGGCTCGTTGTGCAAGCCGCACAGCGTCGTCGAGCAGCACCTCGTGCGAACCGGCCTGTATGACCAGCGGCGAGAGTCCCGCCAGGTCGGCGAAGATCGGGCTGATCAGACCATCGGCGAGGTCGGCGCCGGCCGCGTAATCGGCGGCGCGCGGTTTCAGGCTTTCCCGGCTGAGCAAGGCATCGACCCCCTTCTTGGTGTCCATGCTGCTGCCGCTCAGGGTCAGGTCCGTCCAAGGCGACATGAGCAGCGCAGCCGCGGGCATGGGCAGCCCCCGGTCCCGCGCAGCAACCAGGGCAGCGACGGCGAGACCTCCGCCGGCGGACTCGCCGCCCAAGACCACGTGTGAGGAGAGCACGCCGCTCTGAAGCAGTGCTGCGTAGGCGGAGACAGCGTCGTCAACGGCTGCCGGATACGGGTGCTCTGGGGCCAGCCGGTAGTCGACCGAAATCGTTCTGGCCTCGATCCGCCGCCCGACCTGCGAGGCAAGTTCGGCGGTCAGACCCGGGCTCCCGAGGACGTAGGCGCCACCGTGGAAGTACAGAAGGAGGTTGCGCGGCTCGACCCCTGCGACGGTGATCTCGGCGGTCGGGACCGCCGCTTCGGCTGCGCCCAACGCCCCCGCCGTCACGGTGACGTCCGCTGGCAGCGGTTGCGCGGACATCATCTGGTCGAAGCGCCGCCGCTGCTCCTCGACACTTCCGCCGAGATCGAGAGGTGACTCCCGCAGCATCCGGTCCAGGATCTCTCGCTGCTCAATGGTCAAGGCCGCTTCCTTTCGGCTTGGTCGTTGACCAGTCTGGCTCAGCGATCAGTCTGGCTCAGCGATCGGCCCGGTTCAGCCGAGGAACGCATCGACGTCCCCTGAAAACTCGGTGTGGTGTTGAAAAAGGAACCCGTGCGCCGAGTCGGGATAGATCTTCACCGAGGCACCGGGGATCAGACCGGCGAGCAGGTGGGAGTAATGCGGGCGGATCATCGGATCGCTGTCACCGTTGGCTACGAAGACCGGCATGTCGAAGCTCCCGACTCGTTGCAGCAGGGCGTGATTGGGGATACCCCACGTGCACACCGCGTCGTACTGCGCCTGGCGGGTTTCCCACGTCGTCGTCGTGTCGCGATCCGATGTTCGGCCCGCCATGCGGCCCAGAGATTGTGTGCCCGCCTGCCGGCTTGTAGCTGAGGGTGCATAGAAGACGCCCAGGTAACCCTCGGGGTTGGGCTCGCGACCGCCGACCGCCCCGATGACCTGAGGAGCCCACCCGTGCATACCCGCCGCGCCCTTTGGCGCCGACGATGCCAGGACAAGCCGTCGCACCACCGCCGGGCGTATCAGCGCGATCTCTTGGGCGACGAAGCTGCCGATCGAGAAGCCGAGTATGTCGACAGAGTCCAGCTGCATGACTTCGAGGAATGCGACGGCGTCACGCGCCATGTGGGCGATCGTGCTGGGCGTGGTTCCTGTGGAGGCCCCGACCCCGGCGTTGTCGACCGCTATGACCCGCCGTCTGGACGATAGGGAGTCGATCAGCGCTGGATCCCAGTTGTCCAGATTGCCGCGGAAGTGTTGAAGAAGGACAAGCGGCGGCGAGCCGTCCCCGACCTCTCGGTAGGCAAAGTCGATGCCATTGGCCGCACTCACCGTCTTGTTCGGGGCTTCCGAGTAGCTGATACCCGAGGTCACCGTGGCCCCCTTCCCTCGCCACACCGTTGTCCCACCCTCTCACGCCGGTCGCCGCCCTCGTATAGTCAACCGACCTTCGGGCAATTGACACCGGGAGTATTCGAGATGAGCGAAAGTGTGCGTCCCCGACCCTTGGCGTCGGTACCCGCTTGGGACACCGAAGCCGACGTGGTGATAGCCGGTTTCGGGACAGCCGGGAGCGCGGCTGCAGCTGAGGCCGCAGCCGCCGGGGCCGATGTCCTGGTCCTCGAGCGGACCAGCGGTTGGGAGAGCGCGGCCGGAGCGCTCTCCGGCGGGCTCATCTATCTGGGGGGAGGGACCGCGATCCAGAAGGCGTGCGGGTTCGACGACACCCCTGAGAACATGTTCACGTTCCTGATGGCCGCCATGGGCCCTGGAGTCGACGAGGACCGCTGCCGGGTTTACTGCGAAGACAGCGTGGAGCACTTCGACTGGCTGGTCTCTTGCGGTGTGCCCTTCAAAGCCAGCTTCTGGGAGATCCCCGCTTGGGAGATACCGCTCGACGACGGCCTGATGTACTCCGGTGGAGAGAACGCTTATCCCTTCAACGAGCTGGTCCCCCCCGCACCCCGAGCGCACGTTCCGCAGATGGAGGGCAAGAAGACCGGGCGTCGTGGAGGTGGATGGATGCTCCTCCACCACGTAACCAGGACCGCGCTCGAGTTGGGCGTTCGGGTCAGCTACGACAGCACGGTCGAGAGGCTGGTCGTCGATCCAGTCGGCTCGGTCGTCGGCGTCATCGCCCGCAACTACGGCGAGGAGATAGCCGTGCGGGCCCGAGGCGGGGTCGTCCTGTCCACGGGCAGCTTCACCTACTCGGACCGGCTCCTCGAATCCCACACCCCCTGGCTGATCGGCCGCCCGGGATCAGCAGTCGAGGCCCATGACGGTCGTTCCATCCGAATCGGACAGGCCGTAGGCGCCGACGTGCGCCACATGGACGCCTTCGAGTGTGCTCTGGGCATCGATCCCTCCCTGCTCGTCCGTGGCCTGCTGGTCAACGCCAACGGGCAGCGCTTCATCAACGAGGACACCTATCCGGGTCGGATAGCCCATGCCATTCTCCGCACTCAGGACAACGACGCCTTCCTCATCATCGACGAGCGGAGCTACGAGGAGTCACCGGAACCTCTTCGACTCAAGTTCCTCAAGCTCCAGCCGAAGTGGGCCGCGGGCACGCCCGAAGAGCTCGAAGAGGAGATCGGGATGCCGGCGGGGAGCCTCCGCGCGACCGTGGACCTTTTCAACCGCCACGCGGCCTCCGGCAAAGATCCGCTGTTCCACAAGTCGCCGAGATGGGTCCGTCCCATCGAGAGCCCTCTGGGTGCGATCGACTTGAGAGGCATGTGCAACGGTTTCACCCTCGGAGGGCTCGCCACCACCGCCAACAGCGAAGTCCTGCACGTCGACGGCGACCCGATCCCCGGCCTCTACGCTGCCGGCCGGGCCAGCAACGGCATCCCCGCCTGGGGATACGCCAGCGGAACGTCCCTCGGAGACAGCACGTTCTTCGGTCGCCGGGCGGGCCGGCACGCCGCGTTAGCCGCGCTCAGCCGCGTGTGAGGTTCGCCACAAGGGGGTCGTTGCGGTGGGATTCCAGCTGGGTGACCGAGATGTGCATCCAAGGCGCCATCGGTAGCGAATGCATGCACTCGTCAAGCTCGAGGCCGGTCTCGGTCCGGTAGAGGCCGATCAGCTTCGTCTCCCCCGCTGGTGTCGGCAGCTTCCAAAGCCGAACAAGAACCCCCTGGTCGGCGAGTCCGGCCGACGCCTGGTTCTCCGCCTCGAAGCGGTCCTCAACCTCTGTGGGAGGAGTCCCACTGGGGACGCTGACGTCAAACTGGACAAGGAACTCCAAGCTCCTCACCTCCTGCTTCCACTTCCTGGTTCCGGCCGCTGATCCCGACCGCAGGTCGCCCCCGTGGGGGAGCCTTGGTCATTTCCTAGTCCACATAGCCGCCCGCTTGAGACAATCATGGACGTCTAGATGCCTTGGTTCCCGGACTTCGTGTCAGCGGTGGAGTTGGCCCGGCGCCAGACCCGTGCCGCAGGCCACGCCGATCCAGCGGCCCAGTATCTGACCGCGCTTGAGGCAGGTGACAGCG
>CAZCCS010000131.1:0-7746 GCA_964497005.1 uncultured Acidimicrobiaceae bacterium
CCCGCGGTGGCGGGTAGTTCAATTGGCAGAACACCGGACTTTGGATCCGGATGTTGGAGGTTCGAGTCCTCCCCCGCCAGCCACAGCCGCCAGCCACAGCCGCCGGCCACCACGGGCGGACCCGGTGAGACTAAAATCATCTCTATGTCTCAGAGGGTCGTCCGCTCGCCGGCGCCTCGCCCGCTTGGCCCGAGCTCGCTTCTTTGGCGCTACGCCGGCGACCACCGTCTGTCGTTCACGGGTCTTTCCGCCGGGATATTGCAACTCATGCACCCGGCTATCGGAGCGGGCGTAGCCCAGCACTCGGATTTCTTCAACGATCCCTGGGATCGCATCGTCCGGTCCATCCCCCAGATTCTCGGAGTTGTCTACGACCCCGACCCCGAGACGCTCGGACATCGTGTCCGCGACATGCACCGATCGATAAAGGGCGTAGACGAAGGCGGCAAGCGCTACAGCGCGTTGTCGCCGGCGACGTTCTGGTGGGCGCACGCGACATTCCAATTCGCGGTCGAGCAGGTCGTTGACCGCTTCGATCGCAAGCAGCTCACCGATCAAGAACGCGAGGAGCTGTATCTGGACGGGGTCGAGTGGTACCGCCGCTATGGGGTTTCGATGCGACCGGTTCCTCCGAACCGAGATGCGTTCCGGGTGGAGTGGCGCCGGCATTGCGACGAAGTTCTCGAGATGACGCCGGCGGCCGAGCGCGCTGTCGAGATGGCGCTCAACGACAAGTCGCTGGGTGTGCCGTTTCTGCCTTGGTGGACCAAGCCGTTCCATCCCCTGGTGGTGACGCCGGTCCTTCAGCTCACCGCAATCGGAGGCCTGCCGGGTCGGGTGCGGCGTCGCTTCGGGATCCCTTGGCGGATAGACCAGCAGGTGCAGTACAGATCGCTTCAACTGGCGGTGCGAGAGTCGTGGCGTTTCGTACCGGCGAACCTCCGCTACGGACCGACCGCGGCAGCAGGACGGAAGGCAGCGAAAGCCATCGCCGCCGACGCTGACCGATCAGCGGTCGCCTGAGCCATGCCGCGAAAAGCCGCGGTCCTGGACGTGTCGGCCATCCTCGCCGGCACCCGGTCCGGCACCCAGAGATCCGCGCCGCCGTCAGAGGACGACGCGACCGATGCCGTCCTCGATGCGGCAGCCGGGCTTCTCGCACGCTTCGGGCTCCGACGCTGGAGCATGGACGACGTCGCCGAGGCGGCGAGGGTGGGGAGGGCGACTGTCTACCGTCGTTTTCCGAGTCGCGAGCAACTCGTCAACACGACGATCGCGCGCGAAGCGAACCGCTTTTTCGCCGAAGTCGCCAGGGCCGTGGCGGAGAGCGAGGGCTTGGTGGAGAAGGTGGTCGAAGGTTTTCTCGTCGGAATAAGGATGGCCAAAGAGTCTCTGCTTCCGGGCTTCCTCGAAAACGACATGCCCACCGCAGTGTCTCTCTTCACCTCTGCGCCAGTTCTCGAGTTGGGCAAGGCGGCGCTGGTATCTCAGTACCAAGCGCTCAGCACCGAGACCCCCGACGCTCAGAGACGCGCGGAGATCGAACTCGTGGCGGAGGCGTTGGTCCGCCTGGCGATGTCCTTTGTCCTAATGCCGGGGTCCGTCATCGACTTCGACGACCCCGGCAACGCAAGGACCGGGCTGACGAGGATTGTCAGACCTCTTCTGCGGCTCCCGGAAAACGCACCACGACCTCGACCTCCTCGACGCCCCGCACGACGGTAAGGCGCAGGAGCCCGTCGGCGCCTACTGCATCGACGGCCGACAGCACGTCGTCGACGGTTGACACGGGCGAACCGCCGGCGGTGACGATCAGATCCCCGCGGGTGAGTCCGGCCTCGGCCGCCGGGCTGCCGGATGCCACGTCCCGGATGAGGACACCGTCACGGGGGGGAAGGCCTACGGCCGACCGGAGACGGGCCGCCATGCCCGACGGGGCCAACCCCACGCCGAGGCGCCGGCGGGCGGGGGCCTGACCCTGAGCCAGCGAGTCGACCTTGGACTTGAACGCCTGGCCGGCGGGCACCGCCAGGTACAGACCGTCGCCGGTGCGGTGGGTGTTGATTCCGACGAGGCGCCCTTCGAAGTCGAGCAGCGGACCGCCCGAGGAGCCCCTGCCGAGAGTGGCGGTGTGCTCGATCCCGTCGGAGATGAGCCGCCCTCGAGGTCCACGGAAAGCGCGCCCGAGCGCCGAAACGGTGCCGAAGGTGACCCGGACACCCCCGCCCGCGGCCAGCGCGACGCCGACAACCGGCGTCCCGAGCCGAAGGTCGGCGGCGACCTGCGGATCCCACGGAACCGCCGACGCCCCCGCCGTGTCCACCTTCAGAACGGCCACGTCCGCGTCGGAGTCGGCCGCGGCGACCTCGGCCACAACCGACCGGCCGTCAGGGAAGGCGACGGTTATCTCCCTGCCTCGCAGGTTGTGGGCGCTGGTCAGGACCAGACCGTCACCGATTACGAGCCCGCTCCCACGGCCGTCCCGGCCGACCCGGACAACCGACTGCCCCGCCTTTTCCGCTACCGCCCCGGCGACCTGGGGCAGCTCTTCCAGCAATGACATCAAGACCTCCTATAGTGACTTGCAAGATGCAAGTTACCACTGAGCCCGGAGAGTCGGCTAAAAATTTCTCCATGGCCCCCGCAGCCGAACGCTTCCAGCACCAGGTCGACCACACTCACCGGCGCACCGATGAGGTCCGCGGCCCCGAAAGGTTGGGCCGAGAACAGTTGGGCCGCAGGGCTCTCGCCGGCGCCCTGGAGAGGGTGGGCGACCGGTGGTCGCTTCTCGTCGTCGACGCGCTGGGCGGCGGTCCTCGCCGCTTCGCCGAGCTGCAAGAAGACGTCCCGGGCATCGCGACCAACGTCCTCGCCCAACGACTTCGCCGGCTCGAAGCCGAGCGCATCGTGCTAGCGGTCCCCTATTCGCGCCGGCCGCTGAGGTATGCCTACGAGCTGACCGACGTAGGGCGCGCCCTTGGCGGCCCGGCCAGGATGCTGGCCCAATGGAACGCGGACCACGGAGCAGCCGAGGATCGCACCCCGTCGCACGAGTTGTGCGGAACGCCTATGGAGGTGCGCTGGTACTGCCCGACCTGCGACCGGCTGGCCGAGGCCGGAAGCGACGAAGTCGTCTGGGTTTAGTAGGGCTTCACGTTCTCGAAGTACTGGCGCGGGTTGGTCTCCATCATCATGGTGATCTGTTCATCGGTGACACCTGCTTCGCGGAGAGCCGGCAACACGTCGTTGGAGATGTGCTCGTAGTGCCAGTTGGGTGACACCGCCTTGATGAGGTCCGGATCGAACCAGTCGATGTAGCAGGACGCGTCGTGAGCGAGGACCAGGCGATCGGCGTAGCCATCCCGCGCGAGCGCCGCGACGGTGGCGACCCGGTCAACGGTCGGCAGATAAACGTCGACACCAAACCGGTCCATCCCGAGCAGCGAGCCGGCGTCGGCAAGCTTTCGGAGGTACTCGAGGTCCGTGGAGTCGCCGCTGTGCCCCATCACGACCCGGGAAAGATCGACTCCCTCCTCGGTCAGTATCCGCTGGGCGATCAGGCCGCTCTGGTTGGCGACCGATGTATGCACGGTGATCGGCGCGCCGGTGGCGCGATGGGCTTTGGCGACCGCTCGGAGCACCCGCTCGACGCCTGGCGTCAGGCCGGGCTCGTCGATCGCGCACTTTAGGAATGCAGCCTTGACTCCGGTGCCTGCGATCCCCTCGGTGATGTCCTTGACGAACATCTCCACCATCGGATCGTCGCCGCCGATGGGCGTACCGGGGCCGACGTAGTGGAAGGTGGGGGGGATGTCGTTGTAGGTGTAGAGGCCGGTCGCGACGACGATGTTGAGGTCGACCTCCTCGTTGATCCGCTGGATCCTCGGGATGTACCGGCCGAGCCCAACCACGGTGGGATCCACGATCGACCGGATGCCGAGCCCGGCGAGGCGACGGAGCTTGTCGATCGCGTCGGTCACTCGTTGTTCCTCGTCCCACGCCGCCGGGTAGTGGGGGTAGTTCTGCAGCAGATCGGGGGTCAGAACGAATACGTGCTCGTGCATCAAAGTCGGCCCCAGTTCGGACGTGTCGACCGGCCCGTTTACCGTGTGCACCTGAGGCATTTCAGCTGTCCTCCCTGGTTGTCCGGTTGCGGAGCGTAGCTGCCGGCGGCCTGTCCCGGCAGGTGGGAACCCGGCGTAGAGGGTTCGGCGGCGTGGCGGAGAAACTCTTCTTCTTGACACCTTTGGGTCGTTCGCGCCCGCTGTAGTTGCTGCCGGGAGGGTTATGAAAAAGAACGCAGTCTTCGCTGTCCTAGCAGCCGTTTCCCTCCTTTGCGGGGCGTGCGGAGCCAGGCTCAGCAAGGCGCAGATAGAGGCCCTCAACCAGCAGTCGGCGGCCGGCGCGGGTTCCGGTTCTTCGGGAGTCTCCGGATCCGGCTCGAGTCAGACGGCCGGTTCTGGCAACGGCGCCTCGGGCGCTGCCGCGTCGGGCACGGGGGCGACCGGCTCGGGTTCGGGGGGCGCGGGTAGTTCTTCAGGGGGCGGGGCATCTTCAGGGGGCTCGGGGGCTGTCGCGTCGGGTGGGTCGTCCGGGGGCGGGGCCTCAGCGCTCGCTGCCGGCGGCAAGGTCTGCCCGAGCGGCGGCACCAGCCACGACCCCGGAGTGACCGCGAGCGAGATCGACGTCGGGAACGTCAGCACCTTGACCGGTCCGGTGCCGGGCTTGTTCCTCGGAGCGCAGCGCGGCACCCAGGCGTTCGCCTCGTACATCAACAGCGTCGGCGGGGTGTGCGGCCGGAAGCTCGTCGTAAAGTCCGCCGACGACAACCTTGATGCAAGTCAGAACGCCACGGCCACGCAGTCCCTCGCCAACCAGGTGCTCGCGTTCGTCGGTTCGTTTTCCGCCGACGACCAGGGCGGCGCAGCGGTCCTCCAGCAGGACGGGGTCCCCGACATCGGATTCGCGTTGAGCCCGCAGAGGTTCAACCTCCCTAACAACTTCTCACCCCAGCCCGAACCGGTCGGTTGGAACATCGCCCCTTACATTTACTTCAAGCAGAAGTATCCGGACGCCGCTTCACACATGGCGTACTTCACCGAGAACAACGCCACCGCCGAGCAGACCGGCCTCGCCGAGGTCAAGGCGCTTCAGTCGATCGGATACCAGTTCGTCTACTCCGAGCAGGGCATCGAACCGACCCAGACCAACTTCGACACCGAAGCTCGCAACATGCAGTCGAAGGGCGTAAAGGGGGTGGTGTTCCAGGCGACCGCGTCGGTCTACGCGGACATGGCCAAGTCGCTCTACAACATCGGCTACCTCAACCAGCTCCAATTAGCGGACTGGGGCGCCCCCGCATACGACCCGAGCTTCGTCACCCAGGCAGGCCCGGCGGCCAACGGAGCGATCCTCGAGCAGAGCCTGGCGCTTTACGCCGGCGAGGACGCCGCATCGATACCTGAGGTCGCGCTGTTCGACAAGTGGTACACAGCGCTATATCACAGCGCCCCGGACATCTATGCGACCTACGGATGGCTGTCGGGAATGCTCTTCGTGCAGGGAATCAACGCGGGCGGCGCGCCGACACGCTCCGCCCTGCAAAGCGGACTCTCGTCGATCACCCAGTTCACGGGGGGCGGGATGGTCGCCACCGACAACCCCGCCAAGAAGACCCCGGCCTACTGCTACATCATCATCGACGTCGTCAACGGAAAGTTCGTCCGCGACCCGGCCGATCCCAAGACCGGTTTCGACTGCGCCAATACGCCGAACTACTACCTGACCAACGCGTGAGCCGATGAGCGAGTTCATCGGGCTGACCATCGCCGGCATATCCGTAGGTGCGATCTACGCAATCGCGGCGTCGGGCCTGGTGGTCACTTACACGACGAGCGGTGTGTTCAATTTCGCGCACGGCGCCATCGGCATGATCATGGCGTTCGCCTACTGGCAACTTCGGGTGAGCGACCACTGGGCTGCCCCGTTCGCTCTTGGGCTGGTGTTGCTGGTCATCGCGCCTTTGCTAGGTGTCTTGTTGCAGCGCGTCCTCATTAGGCACATCAACATCAATGACACCGGGCTGACGCTGGTGGTCACCCTCGCGATCCTGGTTGCGCTCATGGGCATCGCTTTCACTGTCTGGCCGCAGACCACCGGCCGCAGCCTCCCGCTCTTCTTCGGACCTAACCGGCACATCGTGATCGACGGCAACCGGGTGAGCTACGAAGAGATCCTCGCCATCATCCTCGCCGCGGCCGTCGCCGGCGGGCTGCGGTTGTTCTTCTACAACACCCGTCTTGGAATCGCCATGCGAGGCGTGGTCGACGACCGCTCTTTGATGTCGCTGAACGGCGGACGACCCGCGTCGCTGAACGCGCTGTCATGGATGATCGGTGCCTCGCTCGGCGCGCTGGCCGGGATCCTGCAGGCGTCGACCGCGGCTCTGGACATCCTGAACCTGACCCTGTTGGTGCTCAACAGCTTCGCCGCCGCGATGCTCGGACGGCTGCGGAGCCTGCCGCTCACCTTCGCGGGTGCGATGGTGCTGGGCCTGGCCGACGCGTACGTGACCGGATACGTGAACCTGAGCGGCTGGCTGGTCCACCTGAGGCCGGTCCTGCCGACGCTTTTCCTTTTCATCGTTCTGCTCGCTCTGCCGGCGGTTCGGTTGCGCGCCGGCGTGGCGCCGGTCTCGAAAGCGATTCGTATCCCGAGCGCGCGCGGCAGTCTGGCCAACGCGGCGATCCTGGTCGCTCTCGCGGTGATAATCGCCCCCTTGCTGCACGGCACGGTGTTGGGGAACGTGAACTCCGGCGTGTCACTCGCTATCGGGGCTTTGTCCATCGTTCTCCTGTCGGGCTACGGGGGACAGATCTCCCTTTGCCAGTACACCTTCTTCGGGCTGGGGGCGTGGGTGTTCGCGCACACCGGGCACGGCGGGAACCCAATCGGTCTGTTGGTGGCGGCGCTGGCCGGCGCGGCCGTCGGTGCGGTGGTCGCGCTTCCCGCGTTGAGGCTGCGCGGTCTCGAACTCGCGCTGTCGACGCTGGCGTTCGGCCAGCTCGCCTACTACCTGTTCTTCCTTCAAAACTCCGTGATGGGGCGAAGCGACCTCGTAATACCTCGGTTGCACCTCCCGGGTCTCAGCCTCAGCAACGACCGGACCAACCTCATCGCTATGACCGCGATCTTCGCTCTGCTCGCGGCGGGAGTGCTCGCGATCCGCCGCGGTCCGTTCGGCCGGCTGCTCAACGCGACAAAAGACAGCCAGGCTGCTTGCGCGACCCTCGGCCTCAACCTGCGGCTGACGAAGGTGGCTCTCTTCTCTTTGGCGACCGCCATCGCGACCTTCGGCGGCGCGCTTTACGGGTCTACCCAGCACACGGTCACGAGCGACAACTTCCAGTACATCGAGAGCCTGTTCATCGTCCTTATCGTCTACATCTGGGGCGTGTCGACCCCCGGCGCCGCACTAGCCGGCAGCCTGTCGCTCGCGCTGGCGCCTCAGATCGCGATCCACCTTCCCGCCCGCTTCGCCGCGGTCACCTACTTCATCACCGGGTTCGGCGCCCTCGGCCTGGTGCTCCGCCCCGAGGGAGTCATCGCGAGCACCGGGGAGCAGCTGCGGGACGTCTTGGGCAGGATTGGGGGGTTCCCGGGCCGAGGTATGCGCGCGCGACCGGCGATGGCCGCAGGGATGGGTGCAGATATGGGCGCCGAGATGAACCAGTCACCCGTCGAGGT
>CAZCCS010000132.1:0-7743 GCA_964497005.1 uncultured Acidimicrobiaceae bacterium
AAAACCCCGGCACAGAAGTCGTCGCCGCCACCGGGTGGGACCCGGTCGTCGGAGGCGGAGAGCGCCTGATGGGGCAACTCCGCCAACTGAAGTCCGACAGCTACAGGATCGTGGTGTGCGCCGAGGGGCGCGGAAGCGGAAACCGCCTCTCGGCTCTTCTCAACGACCACGGCATCGACGCGCCCCTCCTCGACCCGACCGCCAACTCCGTCGACACCGCCCACGTCGCTGACATCGCCCATATCGCCGGCGCCGGCGCCTCGGTGATCGTCCAGCCGCTCGAGAGGGGATTCCTCTATCCGGCGGCGAAGATCGCCGTCCTGTCCGAAGGCGATATCACCGGCCGCCGTCGCGCCCACCGGCGCCCGCGGCCGAGAGCCCGCAGCGCAGAGACCTACTTCGACGACCTGACCGCCGGCGCCTACGTCGTTCACTACCAGCACGGCGTCGGGCGTTTCGCCGGCATGGTCCGCCGCTCGCTCGCCGGCGTTGAGCGGGACTACCTCTTGCTCGAGTACAAGGGTGGAGACAAGCTCTACGTCCCCTCCGACCAGGTCGACCTGCTGCGCCCCTACACCGGCGGCGAGTCACCGAACCTCAACCGGCTCAACGGGTCGGACTGGCAGAAGGCCAAGTCCCGGGTCCGCTCCGCGGTACGTGAGATCGCCCAGGAGCTGGTCGTCCTCTACCAGAAGCGGGTCAACTCGCCGGGCCACGCCTTCTCGCCGGACACTCCGTGGCAGGCGGAGCTCGAATCCGCCTTCCCCTACAACGAGACCCCCGATCAGCTCAAAGCCATCGACGACGTCAAGGCCGACATGGAGGCACAAGCCCCCATGGACCGGCTGATATGCGGCGACGTCGGATTCGGCAAGACCGAGGTCGCGATCCGCGCCGCATTCAAAGCGGTCCAGGACGGAAAGCAAGTCGCCGTCCTGGTGCCGACCACGCTCCTGGCGGCCCAGCACTTCCAGACATTCTCCGACCGGTACGCCGGCTTCCCGGTGCGGGTCGAGATGCTGTCACGCTTCCTGACGCCGGCGCAGTCCCGCCAGGTCGAGCAGGGCCTCGCAGACGGCTCCGTCGACGTAGTGATCGGAACCCACAAGCTCCTCTCCGAGGGGATCCAGTTCAAGGATCTCGGCCTGCTCGTCGTCGACGAGGAGCAGCGGTTCGGCGTGTCACACAAGGAGGCGATCAAGAAGCTCAGGGCCGACGTCGATGTCCTGACCCTCACCGCGACCCCGATCCCGAGGACCCTGGAGATGAGCCTGACCGGCATCCGGGACCTCACCCTCCTGCACACCCCGCCGGCCGAGCGGCAGCCGATCCTTACCTACGTCGGCGAGTACGACGACCGGGCGGTCGCCGAGGCCATCCGGAGAGAACTGCTCCGCGAGGGTCAGGTCTTCTACGTTCACAACCGGGTGTCCGACATAGAAAAGGTCGCGGCAGAAGTGCGCGGCCTGGTCCCCGAAGCGAGGGTCGCCGTCGCTCACGGACAGATGGATGAGGGCGCGCTCGAGAAGGTCGTGTTCGACTTCTGGGAAGGCGAGTACGACGTCCTCGTCTGCACCACCATCATCGAGTCGGGAATCGACATGCCTACCGTCAACACCCTCGTCGTCGACCGAGCCGACCGCTTGGGTCTCGGCCAGCTCCATCAGCTGAGAGGCAGGGTCGGCCGCGCCGGCCAGCGTGCTTACGCCTACCTCCTGTTCCCTCCTGACCAGGTGCTCACCGAGGAGGCCTACGAGCGCCTCAGGACCATCGGCGAGCACACCGAGCTCGGCTCGGGGTTCAAAATCGCCATGCGGGACCTGGAGATTCGCGGCGCGGGCAACCTTCTCGGCGGCGACCAGTCCGGGCACATCGCCGCGGTCGGCTACGACCTTTACGTTCAGATGGTCCAGGAGGCTGTGGCCGAGCTCAAGGGTGAGGAGCTCCGCCCGCCGGCGGAGATCAAGCTCGACCTGCCGATGACGGCCAACCTTCCAGCCGACTACGTGGCCCGAGAGGACCTACGCCTGGAGGCCTACCGGCGGCTGGCCACGGTCACCACCCATGACGAGGTCGACGACATCGAAAACGAATGGCTCGACCGCTACGGACCCCTCCCCGAACCGGCCAAGGCGCTGCTGCGGATCGGCCACCTCCGCGCCGAGTGCGCGCGCCTCGGCATCCACGAGGTCGCGGTGGTCACTGGAGGAGCCGGCCTCACCGCATCAGGGTTCACCGCCCGCCTCTCTCCTTTGGAGCTCAAGGCCAGCCAGAAGGTCCGGCTCAACCGGATCGCCCCGAAAGCCGTCTACAAGGAGGATTCCGGCCAGCTGGTGATCCCGCTTCCCAAGGGGTCGGACCCGGCCGCGGACCTGGCCGCCTTGCTAGGCCAGCTGGCCCCGCCGGTAGCATCACCGGCGCAGTGAAACCCCTCACCAAGACATTCGCCGCGGCCGCCCTCCTGGCGGCCGTATCCCTGACCGCGGCCGGGTGCGACACGTCGCCCTACGCGGCCAAGGTCAACTCGCGCGTCATCAAGCAGACCGCGCTGAACTACGAGCTCGGAAGCTGGGCGGGAAACAAGCAGTACGTCACCGCGTTCGACTCGGCCAATGGTTCGTCGGGCGTCAACGTGGGCGGGTTCGCGCCGGGCACCTACAACTCCCGCTGGGTTGCCAGCATCCTCGACAACGCGGTCGTCGCCAACCTGGTCAACCAGCGCCTCCAGGCTCTGCGCCAGGTGCCGGACCAGGAGACCTTCCAGGCGGCACGAGCGGTAAGCGAGATCAGCCAGATCGGCTGGACCAGCTTCTCGCAGGCGTTCCGTGGCGTCCTCACCACCCGGCTCGCTCAGGACGCCACCCTCACCCCGACGTCGGTCGACACCGCCACCCTTCAACGGGTGTACCAGCAGTACCAGCAGTACTTCTTCAGCCAGGTGTGCGTCCTTCAAGCTGCGGCCTTCTCCCTCGCCCAGGCACAGCAGCTGAGCGACAGCGGCTTTCCCGGCGGCTCAAAGGTCTGTTACAACCAGGCCCAGTTGGAGAACCAACCCGCCGACTTCCGCCAGGCGGTCATGTCCCTGGACCTGTACAAGACCTCCCAGCCGATCAAGACCCGCTATGGATACCAGGTGGTCGAGGTCGTGAGCAGGGACGTGATCGGCTTCACCCCGCAGGTGCAGCGCACCCTCTCGGTCGCGATCGTCAACGCGCAGGGCGCGCCGAACCCCGTCGTCCAGCGACTCGTCGTCTCGGCGCGGGTCAAGCTCAACCCCGAGTACGGATCCTGGAGCCAAGGTCAGGTGACCCCGCCGGGCTCTTCGCAGTCGCAGTCACAGTCGCAGTGACGGGCACGGGCCGGGTCGTCGTCGTGGGCCTCGGGCCCGGCGACCCGGGCCTCGTCAACGTCGCAGCCGCAGAGCAGATACGACAGATCCCGACTCGGTTCATAAGAACCTCACGGCATCCAAGCGCCTACCTTGCCGATCCGGCGGTCTCATTCGACGATCTCTACGACCGGGCCGCCAGCCTCGAGGACGTCTATGCCGGGATCGTCGACGCCCTGGTCGAGGCCGCGCTCGCCGAAGGCGAGGTCCTCTACGCGGTGCCCGGCTCGCCGTTGGTCGCGGAGCGCTCCGTCGAGTTGCTTCGAAGGGACGCCAGGGTCGACACGCTCGTGTTTCCCGCGCTGTCCTTCGTCGACCTCGCGTGGGAAGCGCTCGCGATCGACCCGCTTCAGGCCGGAGTCCGGCTGGTCGACGGGCACCGCTTCGCGACAGAAGCCGCCGGCGAGACCGCGCCGATGCTGGTCGCCCAGTGCGATTCGTCGCTCGTTTTATCCGGCATCAAGCTTTCCGTCGAGGCCGGGCCGGAGGTAACGGTCCTTCAACGGCTTGGGCTCCCGGACCAGACGGTCACCAAGGTCGCCTGGGAGGACATCGACCGGTCGGTCGCACCCGATCACCTGACCAGCCTTTGGATCCCCGGGCTCGCCGACCCGGTCGCCGCCGAGCTTGCCCGCTTCGACGAGCTGGTCCGGACCCTGCGAGCCAGGTGCCCGTGGGACCGACAACAGACCCACCGCTCCCTCACCCGCCATCTCCTCGAAGAGACCTACGAGGTGCTGGAGGCGATCGACGAGCTCGACGGTGACACCGGCCGTAGCGCCGCGTACGACCACCTCGAGGAGGAGCTCGGCGACCTGCTCTTCCAGGTCGCGTTCCACGCCAACCTCGCCGCCGAGGCCGGTCAGTTCACCCTCGCCGACGTCGCCCGCCGGATCCACGACAAGCTGGTCGAGCGCCACCCACACGTCTTCGGGCCGCCGGGAGAGCCGATGCCCAACTGGGAGGAGCAGAAGAAGGCGGAGAAGGGAAGGGCGAGCGTGATGGAGGGCGTGCCGGGCAGCCTTCCGTCGTTGCTCTATGCCTTCAAGGTCCAGTCCAAGGCGGCTTCGGTCGGTTTCGATTGGAAAAATGCGGCCGGCGCGTGGCCCAAGATCCGCGAGGAGTTGGACGAGCTCGAGGAGGCCATGGGTGGTTCGGGCGAAGCCGTCAACGAGGAGCTGGGGGACGTGTTGTTCTCGGTGGTCAACGTCGCGCGCCATCTCGGTATCGACCCCGAAGCCGCTCTGCGAGACGCGACTGCCAAGTTCAGGGACCGGTTCTCCGCGGTTGAACGCCTTGCCGCAGAGAGGGGGGTCGAGGTCAGCGATGACCTGTGGGAAGAGGTGAAGGCTTCCGGGCACCGGACCTAGTAACTTTTTCAACACTGTCCACAGGAGTCACAACCTCACCATCACCTTCAAACACCTATGAGCGAGATCGATCAGCTGATTGGGAGGGAAATCCTCGACTCCCGTGGCAACCCCACCGTCGAGGTGGAGGTGCTTCTCGAGTCGGGTGCGACCGGGCGCGCCGCGGTTCCTTCCGGCGCGTCCACGGGAAAGCACGAGGCGGTCGAGCTGCGCGACGGTGGAGAGCGCTTCGGGGGCAAAGGCGTGACCCGCGCGGTCACCAATGTCAACGGCGAGATCTCCGACGCGGTGATCGGGCTCGAGGCTCTTGACCAGCGCGGGCTGGACAGCGCCATGGTCGACCTCGACGGCACTCCCAACAAGTCGCGGCTCGGCGCCAACGCGATCCTCGGTGTCTCCCTCGCTGTCGCGCACGCCGCCGCCGAAGAAGTGGGCCTTCCTCTATACCGGTATGTGGGCGGAGCCGGCTCGCACGTTCTGCCCGTGCCGATGATGAACGTCATCAACGGTGGCGCCCACGCCGACAACAACGTCGACCTCCAGGAGTTCATGATCGTCCCCACCGGGGCGGCTTCGTTCAACGAGGCCCTTCGCTGGAGTGCAGAGATCTACCAGCGCCTGAAGGTAGTGCTGCATGAGCGGGGGCTGTCGACGGCGATCGGCGACGAAGGCGGTTTCGCGCCGAACCTTCCCTCGAACGAAGAGGCCCTTAAGGTTCTGGTCGAAGCAATCGAGAAAGCCGGGCGCACCGCCGGAGACGAGGTATGCCTGGCGGTTGACGCCGCGGCGAGCGAGTTTTACAAAGACGGCGTTTACCAGCTCGCCGGCGAAGGCCGGTCGCTGCAGGCGGGGGAGTTCGCGTCCTACTTGGCGGATCTGTCGGCCAGGTACCCGATCGTGTCAATCGAAGACGGGATGGCCGAGGACGATTGGGACGGTTGGGCCGAGCTGACCCGCCTGCTCGGGTCGCGCATCCAGCTCGTCGGCGACGACGTCTTTGTGACCAACGAGGAGCGCCTGAGCCGTGGCATAGAGGCGGGAGTGGCCAACGCGATTCTGATAAAGGTGAACCAGATCGGGACTCTGTCCGAGACGCTCGACACGATGGCGACCGCGTCCCGAGCGGCCTACGCGTCGGTCATGTCGCACCGGTCCGGAGAGACCGAGGACACCACCATCGCCGACCTGGCGGTTGCGACCAATTGTGGCCAGATCAAGACGGGCGCACCCGCGCGCTCGGATCGGGTGGCCAAGTACAACCAGCTGCTGCGGATCGAGGGCGGTTTGGGAGATGTTGCCCGGTACCTGGGGAAGAAGGCGCTGGCCCCGCTGTGAGAACCGCGGTGAGGGCGCTTCTCGTGGCGGTGGTGGTCGGGGGGACCATGTTCCTCTTCCTCTGGCCTGCCAGGACGTGGCTCGAGCAGAGCCGGGCGATGTCGACCGCGCAGCGCCGTGCGGCCGTTTTGGCCCAGGAGAACGCGGCGCTAACCAACCGAGTGGCACAGCTCCGGAGCACTGCCTACATCGAGCAGGTCGCCCGCCAGCAGTACGGGCTGGTCATGCCAGGCGAGAAGGCGTACGGGATACTCCCGCCCACCGCAACGACAACTGTTCCTCCGGCTGCCCCTCCGCCGAGAGGCAGTTCCGCCTCTTCGACCAGTTCGACCAGTCACGGCCGCGGCTAGCTGAGCTAGCTTCCCAGTGTGAGCATTCTCGGCAACCGAGTCCTCCGGCGCGAGGACCCCAAGTTCCTCACCACTGGCGGCGTGTACGGCGACGATCTCCCTCTCGAGGGAGCGCTGTGGGCGACATACGTCAGGTCGCCCGAGGCCCACGCCAGGATCGTCTCGGTAGACAAGGGCGACGCGGCGCACCTTCCAGGGGTGGTGGCCGTTTACACGGCGGACGACATACCTCTCGGCTCTCTTCCGTCGGGCCTCCCCGGAATACCCGAGGCGATGTCGCGGACCGTGCTCGCTAGGGGCGTTGTTCGTTTCGTCGGGGAACCTGTCGCGCTGGTTCTCACCGAGGAGCGGTACCAGGGCGAGGATGCCGCCGAAGCCGTCTACGTCGAGTACGAATCGCTTCCGGCTGTTGTCGACCCGCTTCAGGCCGAACACTCCGAGGTCGTGCTGTTCCCGGAACACGGCACCAACGTCGCCACCGACTTCCGCGAGCTGATGCCGGAGGGCTTCTTCGACGGGTGCGACGTGGTGGTCCGCCGGCGCGTCGTCAACCAGCGCGTTGCGCCATGCCCGCTCGAGGTTCGCTCCTGCGCCGCTGTCTGGTCAGACGGGCGATTGACGCAATGGCTGTCCACTCAGGCTCCGCACGGAGCGAAGGATGCCCTGGCCGGACTTTTCGGGCTCGAGCCTTCCAACGTGCGGGTGATAGCCCCGGACGTCGGTGGCGGTTTCGGTGCGAAGATCGGCCCCTACCCCGAGGACGTGGCGGTGGCCTGGGCGGCCCGCGAAACGGGCCGGCCGGTGCGCTGGACCGAGACCCGTTCGGAGAGCATGCTGGCCCTCGGCCACGGCCGCGGGCAGATCCAGGACATCGCTATCGGCGGCACCCGCGACGGGAAAGTCCTGGCATACCGGATCGACATCCTGCAGGACGCCGGCGCGTACCCGGGAATCGGCGCGTTCCTGCCGTTCCTTACTCGCATGATGGCGCCGGGCACTTACGAGATTCCCAAGGTCTCGGGATCTGCGGTAGCCGTCGCGACCAACACCACGCCCGTCGTGGCCTACCGCGGCGCTGGACGGCCGGAGGCGACCGCGGCGGTCGAGCGGGCGATGGATCTCTTCGCGGCGGAGATCGGCGCCGACCCGGCGGAGGTACGCCGCAAGAACCTGGTCAAGCACGAAGCTTTTCCGTACAGCACGCCGACCGGTTTCGTTTACGACAGCGGCGACTACGCCAGAGCGTTGGACCTGGCGCTCGAACAGTCGGGCTACGAGAAGCTCCGCGAGGAGCAAGCCG
>CAZCCS010000133.1:0-7706 GCA_964497005.1 uncultured Acidimicrobiaceae bacterium
CGCCCACCTGGACGATCCAGCCGGTGTGCACGGAGGGCTTGCTTGCGGCGGTCACCTGGGCCGGCTGTTGCGCCGGGGCGGTTTGCGGCGGCAGCGTCAGCGAGGCCACGGACTGCTGGGGCGCGGCGACGGGGGCCGGAGCCTGGTTCGCCGGCAGGCTGGAGGCCGGCAGCACGCCGAGGATGCCGTTGCCGGTGCCGTAGCCCGGCGGCTGTGGCGGCAGGTCGTTGCGCGCCGGCTCGCTCTTCATCGTTTCCGCCCTGGCGACGACTGCGCTCGACGTTTCCGCGACTTCAGCCCGCGGGGCGGGGATGGCACTGGTCACGGGCGGGGCCGGCTGGGATGGGGCGGCCGACGCTAGCTTCATGGCACCGGCCTTGACTTGCACCGTTCGCACCTTGACCGGCTTCATCGGTTCGGCCATCATCCCGGAACTCATCAACGCCGGCCATCATGTCGTTGGCCTTGCCCGGACAGAGGTTTATGCCAACGCTCTCGCGGTTGCAGGCGCCGAGGTTCACCGCGGCTCACTCGAGGACCTTGACAGCCTGCAAGAGGGGGCAGCCAAATCCGATGGCGTCATCCATCTCGCGTTCATCCACGACTTCAATCACTACGAGGCCGCCACCGAGACCGACCGCAAGGCGATCGAAGCGATGGGCGCCGCCCTTGAGGGCTCCGACCGCCCGTTGGTCATCGCGTCCGGTGTTCTGACTACCGCCGAGGGCCGACCGGCGACCGAGGAGGATCCGCCCGCTCCTCGGTTCCCGCGCTCTCTCGCGGCCACCATGACGCTTGCCCTTGCTGACAAAGGCGTCCGGTCCGCAGTTGTTCGACTGCCACCGACGACTCACGGGCAGGGAGACCACGGGTTTATCTCGACCATCATCGGGATCGCTCAGGAGAAGCGCGTCTCGGGCTACGTGGGAGACGGATCGAATGTCTGGTCGGCCGTGCACCGTTCCGATGCGGCCCAGGTGTACAGGCTTGCCGTGGAACAGGCCCCGGCTGGCTCCGTGTGGCACGCCGTCGCGGAGGAGGGCGTGCCGACCCGCAGCATCGCCGAAGTGATCGGGAGGCACCTGGACATACCCGCCGTTTCGATCGCCTCCGAAGACGCGGCTGAGCATTTCGGTTGGATCGGAGCCTTCTGGGCAGCCAACGCCCCGGCGTCTAGCGCGATGACTCAACAGCAACTCGCGTGGCACCCAGCGGGTCCCGGGCTGTTGGAGGACCTTGAACAGGGCCACTACTTCCGCGTTCCCTAATCAACGATGCACACCTCAAACGTGGGATACCAACCTTCTACGTAAGGGTGTATCTGTCGGCAGCCGGCAGGTCTCTCATATGGCGACGAGAAGGTCCTGAGCGCGGCCTGCGAGCTTTAGCGGCCAACTGTTGGGAGGTGGCCCGTGAGATCGGCACTGCTAGCGAAGACGGTGATTGGAACCGGGGTCTCGGCCCTGCTCGTCGGATTCGTGCCGGCGGGGGCGAGCCACGCTGCTGACGCGCTCAACGTCCCCTGCTCAAGCGGCCAGGCGGGACTGGTCGCAGCCTTGAACGCCGCAAACGCATCCGGTGGCGGGAGGATCAACCTGGACGATGGGTGCGTGTACGACCTGACGACCCCAAGCAGCGGTTTGAACGGTCTCCCGGCAGTGACCACTCCGATCATCATTAACGGCCACGATGCCACCATCGACGGGACGAATTCGGTTCGCGTCCTGGAGGTGGATGGTCCCGGGGGGAGCCTCACCGCCCGCAACCTAACGATAACTGGAGGCGCCGCTGACTTCGGCGGCGGCATCGCGAACAGGGGCGGAACGGTCACCCTGGACCGCAGCCGGGTGACCGCCAACTCCGTCACCCTCGGTGGTGGCGGGATCGCCAGCGTCACGTTCGACCCGTCCAGTGTCGCGAAGCTGACGCTGAACAACAGCTCCGTGACCGACAACCATCAAACGGCCGGCCCTCCCACCGGCCCTGGTGTTATGGGCGGCGTCGGGGGCGGCGGGGTCCTGAGCATCCTCGGCGTGACGACCATCAACCGAAGTCGGGTCGGCGACAACAGTGCCATGGGCTTTGTCGGAGGGGGCATCGCCAGCGGCGACTACCTCAACTTTTCCGGAACCGGGAGTTTCCTAACCGTGAACGGAAGCCAAGTGGATGACAACACCGCACCGAACGCGGGAGGCGGAGGTATTCAGAACCTCCTCGGCTCCGTAACGATCAACAACAGCGAAGTGAACGGCAACACTGCCCTGAACGGAGGGGGTGTCTCGAGCGGTAACGGCAACGGGGGCGTACCGCCGGGCAACAGCCACCTGGTGATCAATGGGAGCGAAATTGACGGCAACACAGCCACAGCGCCTATCCCCGTACCCGGACCGATGGCTAGTCCTCCGTTCGCGGCGGGCGGTATCGCCAACGGCGGTATCGCGACGATCAACAACAGCGAGATTGAGCACAACACGGCCACTACCGTCGGTGGAGGCGGGATTGTCAACCATGGCTCGATGACCATCAACGGGTCAGAAGTGAACGCCAACACCGCGGCCGGAAGCAGTGTCCTAGCCTCTGGCGGAGGGATCCTGAACACCCAAGGTCCTCCCGGGTCGATCGACACCGCCGTCCTCACCCTCAATGCCAGCCAGGTTGACAACAACACCGCCGGTGGAGTCGGCGGGGGCATCGCCAACGGAGTGCCCGCGGCAGGACCGATGAAGCCGATCGGAGGACCGGTGACGTTGCGTCACACTCAGGTGACGGGCAATACCGCTCCCGAGGGCGGAGGGATCTTCAACTCGGGAGGGAGCATAAGCCTCTCGGCCAACTCGACAGTGGAGGACAACAACACCGACAATTGCGAGCCAGCCGGGGCCATCGCCGGCTGTTTCGGTTAACCCGGCCGGGAACACGCGATCATGGCCTTGTGGGAGTCTTCAGTCTCGGAACTCTGACCACCTCTCCGGCGTCAAGCAAGCCAGAACTTGTGGCGGCGCGAACATTCCGCACCCTGGAAGAGCTGGGTTGGATCGATCTTGTCGGCGTCGTCGAGATCGACCCGGAGGCGTCTGACACGGCGAACTCAAAACGCCTCTACGAGCTCCCGCCAGACAGTCTCGCCAACTGCGTGATCGTCGGAGGGAGGAGGGAAGGCGTCGAGCGTTTCGCTGCTTGCGTCGTTGCCTTCACCACGAGGGCGGACGTCAACGGGGTCGTCCGGAGGCGCCTTGACGTGCGCAAGGCGTCGTTCTTACCAATGGAGAGGGCGGTCGAGCTGACCGGTATGCAGTATGGAGGTATCAATCCGATTGGTCTGCCCGAGGGCTGGCCCATTCTGGTGGACGGTCGGGTGGTCGAAACCGACGTGATCCTGATTGGTTCCGGGGTGCGTCGCTCCAAACTGCTGCTCCCCGGAAGACTCCTTGCCGAACTCCCTGGATCCGAGGTGACCGAGGACCTCGCCGTTCCCGTTGGCTGAAGCGTTCGTGTCGACCCGTAGAACGCGATACAACTGCGAGAGAGCTTCTGGGCTGCCCTTCCAGTGAGACTCCACGGCCTGGGGTCCCGCTCGGCGGACGACGCTTCGGAGGGCCCAAGAGATCACCACGACGTTGTCAGCAAAACCGATCACCGGAATCCAGTCCGGGATCAGGTTGATGGGCTGTCCGCAGTAGAGGATGGCTGCGCCCAGCCGCCACCGAATGTCGCGGGGGAGGCTCTTGTCGCGGACTAACGAGCCGAGAAGCTGGAGAGTTCGTGGCAGCAGCGACGTCAGGCCGCCGGTTCCCAGCCCTCGGCGCCGATTTGCAACGGCCATCGCCACGATGAGTGTCAGCCAGGTGAGCACGAGACCGGCACCAAGACCGATCAGGAGTCGGGCTAGTTGCACCGACACACCAGGCTACCCAAGTTGCACCCGATTCCCCTCAGGCCGCTAGCCCGTCTCCGCGTGTCGGAGGGAACAGCGGCTCGCCGGCTGTTGGTGCGGCAAAGTGGGATATGAACCAGCAGATGCGCTTCGTGCGCAACCTCGTAGACCCGCTCCGCGTCCCTACGGCGGGACAGGTGAACCTTCGGCGGGACTACGACCCTGAGGGCACGGGCGGCATCGCGTCCAAGGCGGAAGCCGCTGCCCATCTCGCCGACGGTGTCGCGCTGCTGGTCGACTATCAAGATCGCCTTTCCGCCCAGGACATTTATGGCGTGTTGCTTGTTCTGCAAGGCCTGGACGCGTCGGGCAAGGACGGCACTATCAAGCACGTGATGAGTGGCGTGAACCCTCAAGGGGTAAGCGTCCGAAGCTTCAAGGAGCCGTCCGCAGACGAACTGAACCGGGACTTCCTTTGGCGTTATCAGAGGGAAATCCCCGAGCGGGGCCGCATCGGGATCTATAACCGATCGCATTACGAGGAGGTTCTGGTGGTTCGGGTGCACCCCGAACTGCTCGTTGCAGAGAAGTTGCCACCCAAGGCTCGGCGGGGGAACGTGTGGACGCGACGTTACGGTCAGATCAACGACTGGGAGGAGCACCTGGTCGATAACGGGATTCGAGTCGTCAAGATCTTCCTAAACCTGTCCAAACAGGAGCAGGCCAAGAGGTTCCTGCGCCGCATAGACGATCCGACCAAAAACTGGAAGTACTCTCCGGGCGACATACACGAGCGCCGTTACTGGGACGATTACCAAAAGGCGTTCGAAGACATGCTGAACCAAACCAGCACCGAATGGGCTCCGTGGTATGTCGTCCCGGCGGATCACAAGTGGTTCACCAGACTTGCGACGGCAGCGGTCCTCGTCTCTGCCCTAGCTGAGATCGACCCTCAGTATCCTCAGGTTCGACCTGAAATCCGCCAAGAGATGGCGGGGGTGCGAGAGTCGTTGGTCGAGGAGGCCGGCGGCTGACAGGCTGAATGGACGCGCCTTTTCGAACCGCGTTGCCGTCAGTTGGATTCGCTGAATCTGGCTTGCGCCCCGACGCTGGAACCCCAGCGGCTGTTCAACTCTGATTGGCGGTCAAGGCACGCGAAGCGGATCTCGTCCATGCAGATCGACGCCAGCATGTCGAGGTTCGCCAACTGGTCGTCGGTCCAGTCCCTCGGAACAACATCCAGCACGCACAGGACGCCCACCGACCAGTGGTCGGGGGTGATGAGGGGGATCCCGGCATATGCCCGGATGCCGAACTCCTTCGTAGCAGGGTGGTCTGCGAGGTCAGGACGGGCAGCGAAGTCCGGCACTATCAAAGGCTTGCCGGTTGCGACGGCCTGGGGGCACAGGGATTCTTCCAACGGCAGCTCGCGGCTGGATCGGTTTGCTTCGCTCAGCCCGTAGGAGCTGACGAAGAACTCCCGGTCCGAGTCAACGAGGGTGAGGAGCGCGATCGGAGCCCCCAGCAGGTGTGCGGCGAGCCTCGTCAAGCGGTCGAAGCGGTCGCTCGGTGGTCGGTAAAGCGGCACCAGCCGCCGTACGGCGGCGACCCGTCTCGGATCTGCCACCGCTCGCGCCACGAAAGCCTCAAGCTCCCCCTGGTCACGGTGCTGAAGGCTCGACGCCCGCCAGTCCGAATGGACTACCGCCCTCATGTCTGGCCCTCCCTCCCCGTTGCAATTGTGAGCCAGCCGGTGCTCATACGGAGCGCTACTTGAAGCAATCGATTGGAGTTGCTTCATTCGCTGATAAATCTCTAGCGGATTGTCAGCGCGTACGCAAATGGATAGCGGCGATAGGTTCGTAATTGATTGTTGTTCGACCAAGCATTTACGCGAGCTTCAGCCGCTGTACATGTTCGGTTCTCGCACCATTTGCGTTACTCGGGGACGCTTGTGAGGCTCGGGCGATTCCTGATAGGTAATTCCGCAGCGTGCCCGTGAGGCCAGCGCCAATGCCCGTCAAGGTCGATTTCGAGCCAGCCAAGTGCACGGCGCAGTTCGTTGACTTCAGCAACGATCGCTTCGGCCCGGCGCCGGCTCAAGGACCGGCTGACTCGGTCGCCGTCGAAGAGAGTGTGTTCCAAGCATCGAACCTTCGCGACTGCGGCCACCTTCTGACGCGGTGTCATGCTCGCCGGAGCCACCGACGTCCCGACTGAGGGGTGGATGCAGAGCGACCGAGATCCTTTTTCCCCAAACTGACCGATGCTCATCGGATTTCTCCTTCCAGTGGAGACAATCGAAGCATCGGCCCCGGAGCTAACAGGGACTCCAATAGGAGCCCAAATCGATACCAACTGCAGCAGGGGTTGCGAACCGAATTTCCCCGGCTTTACGCCCACCAGTCCTCCGGCAAGCGGCGCCTGGAGAATCCGCCCGGCGGGCCGGTGAAGGGGCTGGGGTGTGCCGGCCCGCAGGCGGATGGACGAAGCTTCACTATAATCGCGCGTAAAGTGGTAGTCAAGCCACGCAGAGAGAGGGTGGGAGAAATCTCGGAACCCTGTCCGACCTCTCCCATTCATCTTCCCCTCACGTAACGTGATCTTGTTCGTCGCCGCCAGCACCTCCGGCAACATCAGGTCAAGCGGCTCAGGATGAGAGAGGAAGATTATGGCGATCGCTTCGATCAACCCGGCGACTGGGGAGGTCCTGAAGACCTTCGACGAACTGAGCGACGAAGAGCTTGACCGCAGGATCGGCGCCGCGTCGGAGGCTTTCATCGAGTACCGGCTGACCGGATTTGCCCAACGGGCGGCGTGGATGCAGTCCGCGGCTGACATTCTCGATGCCGAACTGGAATCGGTGGCGACAATGATGACCCAGGAAATGGGCAAGACCCTCGTCGCCGCGCGTCAAGAGGTCCAAAAGTGCGCCCGGACGTGCCGGTTCTACGCGGAACGTGCGAAGGACTTCCTTGCGGACGAGCCGGCGGATGCTGAAGCTACGGGCGCGGTAAAGGCGTACGTGACCTACCAGCCTCTCGGTCCGGTACTGGCGGTGATGCCCTGGAACTTCCCGCTGTGGCAGGCGATGCGCTTCGCGGCTCCGGCTTTGATGGCCGGGAATGTCGGGCTCTTGAAGCACGCGTCGAACGTTCCTCAGACGGCCCTTTTCATGCAAGACCTGTTCGAGCGCGCCGGCTTTCCGGCAGGGGTCTTTCAGACGCTCCTGGTCAGCGCCGGGCGGGTCGCGGGCATCCTGGACGACCCACGAGTGGTTGCGGCCACCCTCACCGGATCAGGACCCGCTGGCTCGTCGGTTGCGTCCGCGGCGGGCAGAAACATCAAGAAGACCGTGCTCGAGCTTGGCGGGAGCGATCCTTTCATCGTTATGCCTTCGGCTGATCTCCCGAGGGCCGCAGACGTGGCGACCACGGCACGCCTGCTCAACAACGGCCAGTCGTGCATAAACGCAAAGCGATTCATCGCCCACACCTCGGTCTTCGACGAGTTCCGAGACCTATTCGTCGAGGCGGTGTCCTCAAAGGTTGTGGGTGACCCGCTCGACGAGCGGACGGACGTGGGGCCGCTCGCGTCCGAGCAGCAGCTGTCGGACATATCGGAGCTCGTCAACGACGCAGTCCGAAAGGGCGTCACCGTCCTCTGCGGCGGCAAGGCGCTGGACGGCCCCGGCTATTACTACGTCCCGACCGTCCTGACCGACATCACCCCCGACATGCGGGTCCACCTGGAAGAAGTGTTCGGCCCGGTCGCCACCCTCTACAGAGTCGACGACATTGACGAGGCGATCGAGCTGGCGAACGCAACGGAG
>CAZCCS010000134.1:0-7706 GCA_964497005.1 uncultured Acidimicrobiaceae bacterium
TGTTCACTGACGCCGATCTCAGCCGCGGGATCCCCGGGGCCGCGATAGGCCTCCAGGTACTCGGTGATCTGGCTCTTGCGAAGGCCGGGGGCGGGTTCGTTGATCGGCATCACCACTACGCCGCTTGGGGCACTTCCTGAGGCCGCCCCGTTGTGCATGACAGTGGAGCGGAGCGCCGAGTACCTCGTCGATATCTGGTCTGCATCGAAGTGGCGCATCTGGGTGAACCCGAGCACCTCCTCGTCCCAAGAGACCCACTCGTCGAGGCGGCCCTCCTCGACGTTGCCGACGACGTGGTCGATGTAGGTGAGACCGACCGGCCTGCCTTCGGGTTTGCGCGGCAGGCGCTCATTGCTGAAACCCGGTCCCCAACCGGCGAACTCGGGCCAGTTGCTGCGATCGACGAAGAGGTGGCGGGTCTCCCCGTAGGTTGCGATCGCGGCAGTCGTGACCGAGCCGGCGTCGCCATTGACGCTGCTGGGCTCGGCCACAACCGTCGCTCCCTTCGTTGCGGCCGCCTGCGCCGCAGCGAAAGCATCGTCGGTCTTCCATGCGAGGTGGCGGATGCCGTCGCCGTGCTGCTGCACGTGCCGGGCGATCTCGCTCTCCGGGCCCAACCCGGCGCTCACCACGAAGCGGACGTCGCCCTCCCCGAGAACGTAAGAGACCCTGTCGGTCACCCCCGTCTCGGGACCGGAGTAGGCGAGCACTTCGAACCCGAAACCCGAGCACAGCCACGCGGTCACAGCCCGGGCGTTCCCGACCCACCACTCGAGATGGTCCCAGCCGTTGATCAAGGAGGCGACCGTGGGCGCTCTTAAAGGGGCTCCCAATCGTGTCGTAGCAGTCATGCTTCCAGCGAACGCCGGCTGGCTTCAAAATGCAACATCCCGCCGGATCCCTGCGCATATTGATCAGCTGGAGCCCATTAGAGTGAGCAGATAGTGCAGCCATACGAGCTAGACGAGGTGGATGAGCGCTTGATCGCGGCGCTCGCCCTTTTTCCCAGGGCGGGCATGCTGCAGATCGCACGGGAGGTCGGTGTCGCCCGCAACACGGCACAGGCCAGATTCGACCGTCTGGTGCAGGCCGGCGTGGTGACCGGGTTCGGGCCCGACCTAGATCTGAGCCGGCTGGGCTACGGGGTTTCCGCGTTCGTGAGCCTTGAGATCGCCCAGGGCCGGGGGCCGGCGGTGGACGAGCACCTGCGCGAGATCCCCGAGGTCGTCGAGGCGTACATGACCACCGGCCCCTCGGACGTTCTGTGCCGGGTGGTCGCCCGCGACAACGACCACCTCGGTCAGGTCATCAACCGCATCCTCGAAGTACCGGGGGTGGCGCGCACCACCACGTCGTTGATCCTTGCGACCCGCATCGCCCCGCGCGAGCGCCACGTGATTCACGCCGAATGATCTGGATATTTCAGGGGCGGGAGTTGAGGTACTGGACGTGACGGCGAAACGGGACCATGATCGGGGCATGATCCCGAGCCGGTACTCGCCGGTCCGAAAGGGACCGGGGGGAAAGGTCACCGTGGAGTTGGCCGGGGACCACCCCGGCGTGACCGACCCCGCCTACCGGGCCCGGCGCGACGACCTGGCGGCGCTCGCGGCGTCGTGGGTTCCGGGCGAGCCGGTCCCGACGCCGGAGTACACCGAAGTGGAGCACGCTGTCTGGGCAGAGGTGAGCGCCGCTCTCGAGGACCTGCACGAGCGTCACGCCTGCAGCGCGTTCCTCGAAGGCAAGGATGCTCTTCGCCTGCCGTCGGACCGCGTCCCGCAGCTGAGCGAAGTGACCGCCTTGCTCGAGCCGATCGCCGAGTTCCGTTATCACCCCGTCGCCGGGCTGGCGCCGTTGCGGGACTTCTACGGCTCTTTCGCCGAGGGGGTTTTCTGGTCGACTCAGTACCTGCGTCATCCCTCGGTTCCGCTGTACACCCCGGAGCCGGACGTCATCCACGAGGTGATCGGGCACGCCAACCAACTGGCTGCGCCCGGTTACGCCGAGCTCTACCGCATGGTCGGCGCGGCCGTCGAGCGCACCGAGAGCGAGCACGCACTGCGGTTCCTCTCCCACGTGTTCTGGTACACGATGGAGTTCGGGGTGGTGTATTCGGGCTCGCAGCTGAAGGCGTTCGGCGCAGGGATCCTGTCGTCGGTGGGGGAGACCGCGGCGTTTTCCGAGGCGGACGTTCGGCCGGTCGACTTGCTCGCCATGGGCAACGGCCTTTACGACATAACCCGTTTCCAGCCGGTCATCTACGCGTGGCCGTCCGAGGGTGCGCTGGCGGAGGGGTTGGGTCGTTTTCTCGAGAGTTACGACGACTCGACGCCGTCACGCCTGGTTCGGCACGCCAGCTGACTAGGGCCAGCTGATTGGGGCCTAGAGGCTGGTGCCCTTCCACTGGATCGCCGGCGGATGGACCGCGGGGCCACCGAGGTTAAGGACGATGTCGGCATGCTCGTCGAGGGGAATCTGGGTCGGGTCGCCCGTCCACGGCTGGCCGTCCACGGTTGCCGTGACGGTTCCGGTGTCTGTGCCGATCTGAGTGGGGGAGAGCGCGACGTGCCAGATCCCGAAGAACTGGCCAAGGAGGAAGGTCCGAGCGGACGGGGACTCGATGTGCACGATCCCGTCCTGGGCATGGACGTGCAGCCAGTACAGGCAGGTGTTGCTCCCCGCGGCGAACTGACCCTTGGCGGTGTTCTCCACGAGCGCCGGCGCGACCATGCCGACGCCGAGGGGAACGGGGCGGGGCTGCCCGTTGATGAACACGGCCACGTGGGCGTGGTGGTGGTAGTGGAGCTGCTCGCCGGCGTTGCACTGCACTCCGTCGGTGATCGCGCCCGTGAGCCCGGCGTTGGGGCTGGCGAGCGGGGTGCCCAACTCGGTCGGGACGTTCTCCGGTCCAAGACCGCCGTAGACCTTGATACCGGTGGCAGTGGTGAAGCTCTGGTGCGGGTTGGCTTTGCTGGTCTTGCTGCCGGTGCTGGTGACGACCAGGATCACCACCACGGCGATGACGGCTACGACCAGCGCCACCAGGAGCCCGTAGAACCGTCCCTGCGAACGGGCGGGGCGTCGCTTGGGGGGCCGGCGGTTCCCGCCACCCCGGCCGGCCGAACGAGGCGCGGCCTTGGACCCACCCCTAGGCGGAACGCCCGTGGACTGCTTGGACATGGGTTGGGAGACTACTCCTGAGCGAGCCAGGCCGGGGCGCGTTCGAGGAGGTATTGGCTGACCGCGAGGGCCTTGTCGAAGGTGTCGCAGAGCAGCTCTTCGCCGGCGAGAACCCGGGACAGGGAAACCTGCTGGCGGGCCACGATGGTTATCCGGCGCTCCGCGGGGTCGGTCGCCGACGCGTAGCTGTCGATGGCCGACGACTCGAGCGGCAGCTCGATCCCTCCGACTCCGGCGAGGTCGATAGCCAGCCGCAGTAGGTCCGGGCCGTTGGGAAGCGGCGGTAGGGCCCAGGTGAACGTCAACGGAAAACGGAAGTCGTCCGGCGGCTCATCGCCCTCCTCCAACTCCACCACCACGTCCTCGAAGGCCAGAAGCACCCGCGGGTCGACCTCGAGCGCTAGGTGAAGATCGAGCGGCCCGTTGCATCCTTCTTCAGGGTGCAGGTCAACCTCCCACGCCTGGCGTAGTGAGTAGGTCTCCACAAAGTGCCTCTCGTCGTGGACGTGAAAACCGTGGTCCACGGCGTGGTCTTTTAGCTCCGCTACGTAACCGGCGACGTCGATAACCGCCACCCGTGCAAACTTACTGGCAAACCCGGTGGCAACTCATTTGGGCGACCGCCTGGAGTAGCTTCGCCTCCGTGGCGACCGATTCTGACCAGGTGACGCAGGTGCTCCACGACGTTGTCACCGCCGTCGCCGGCAGCCTCGAAGGCCTGGAGGACTGGGGTCTCGCCGGCACCCGGCAAGGCCAGTACCGCAGCGACTTGGTGGCCGATCGTGCCGCGCTCGACGTCATCGGCGCTGCCGGTTTTGGGGCGCTGTCGGAAGAGTCGGGCTTCCACGACGCCGACCGCGACATCCTCGTTGTCCTCGACCCCGTGGACGGATCGACCAACGCTTCCAGGGGCCTGCCGTGGTGGGCGACGAGCGTCTGCGCGGTCGACTCGGAAGGACCGCTCGCAGCGGTGGTTTGCAACCAGGCGACCGGGTGGCGATTCGAGGCGGCCCGCGGTGGAGGCGCCCGACTCGACGGCAAGCCGATCAGCCCGACGGGATGCCAGACGATGGGTGACGCGATCGTCGCCCTGTCGGGGTATTCGGCGAAGGGGCTCGGGTGGTCGCAGTACCGGGCGCTCGGCGCGGCGGCCCTCGACATGTGCGCGGTGGCGTGCGGTCAGGTCGACGCGTTCATCGACTGCGCATGGCACGCGCTGGCTCCTTGGGACTACCTCGGAGGGGTCCTGGTGTGCCAGGAAGCGGGGGCGCCTGTCGTGGACGCGTTCGGCAACGACCTTGTCTTGCTCGAGTACGGGCCGAGGCGGACGCCGATAGCCGCGGCGACCGAGTCATTGCTCGAGGAGGCAGTGGCCGCGAGGCTGAGCCTCGAACCTGAATTAGCTCAGAAAAAGAAATAGTTTGACCTGCCGCCCGGGCCGTGGTGGGATTAAAGGCGGCAGGGAAGGCCCCTGTCGTCGGCTTGCCGCCGGAGGCACGAATGAAAGGAACGACGTGGTGTTGAGCTACCTCGCATCGCAGCCTTCCCTCCGCGTGCGCTCCGACGCGCCCGTGGCGATGGCGCGACCGGCTGTTTCGGCTGCTTCCTTTGCAGCCGCCATGACGGTGATCGACCACAACGGCACCAAGGTGTGGCCCCTGAGCCCTAAGGACGGTTCGACTGGTTAGACAGTTCGACAAAGTTCCGCAGAAGGGCTCAGAGGCCGCCGGGAAACCCCGGCGGCCTCTTTGTTTTCCGAAGACAAGCAAGCAGGACCGCCAGAAAGGAACCGGCGAGATGTTCGCCTTCGACACAATCCATAGTCTCATCGAGGAGACGGAGGATCGGGCCGACGAGTGGGCCGACGCAAACTGCTATGACGAAACGGGAAGCCTGACCGAGCTGTTCTTCTCCGATCAGATACCCGACATCATCAGGGCGAAGCAGATCTGCGCCACGTGCCCGGTGGTTGACCCCTGCCTCGAAGGAGCTCTCGACCGAAGGGAGCCCTGGGGTGTGTGGGGCGGCCAGCTCTTCTTCAACGGCAAGATCCTCGCCCAAAAGCGCCGGCGTGGGCGTCCGCCCAAGAACCCCGCGCCCGGGATCCAGATGACCGCTTAGCCCGATCGGCAGCCCTATCTGTCATAGCCTCATGTAATGGAGAACGTCCTCGTTTCGGCGTGCCTTCTCGGGGTCGCGTGCAACCATCGGGGCGAGGGCCGGTCGACATCGGCAGTCGAAGCACTAGCCAGGGGAGTTCGGCTGATTCCCGTCTGCCCAGAAGTGGCAGGGGGACTGCCGACCCCCCGGCCGGCCGCGGAGATAGGTCCCGATCGCCGCGTCCGCACTGCCGGCGGCGAAGACGTAACCGACTTCTACGAGCGGGGCGCCCGCCACGCGGTGGCCGTTGCACTGGCCGCCGAGGCGCGCCGCGCCGTGCTGAAGGCCCGGTCGCCGTCGTGCGGCTGCCTCCAGATCTACGACGGCACCCACCGGCATGTTCTCATGGAAGGTCAGGGTGTCACCGCCGAAGCACTGCGCAATGCGGGTATTGAGGTCGTCTCCGAGGAAGATCTGTAGGGGGAGCGAGGGCGCCCTCGAGGTTGGGCGCCTAGCATGTGAACTTCGAGATCGGGCGCTTAGCTCAGGTGGTCAGAGCACCGCGCTTACAACGCGGTGGTCGGGGGTTCGAGTCCCTCAGCGCCCACCATGGTTGGAGAGGGGCGCCGGCAAAGCTCTCGGTGGCTCGACCTGATTATCGGGCTGCAGCTGGTGGCTCTGATCGCCTTCGGGATCTTGACAGTCGCGCGTTTCCCGGTTTGGTCTCCGATCGACGAGGGCGCGCACTACGCCTATGTTCAGCAGATCGCCGAGCACGGCAGGCTTCCGGTACTCGGAAAGACCCAAGTGTCCGAGCAAGTCATGGCGATAACCGCCCGAGAAGGCACGGCGCGGCTGCGGTACGACCCGTTCGCGCGCGGACTCGGAACCAACTCGTACGAGGCATTCCAACCGCCGCTGTACTACGCACTCGTTGCGCCGGTGTTCGCAGCGGTGCCCGGATACCTGAACAAGGTTTACGCGTTGCGCGCGTTCGACCTGCTCTTGTTTCTGATCGGAGCCGCTTTGGCCTTGCAACTGTGCAGGAGCGTTCTGCCGCGGCGCTGGCGGCTCGCCGCTCCACTCGTACTCGCAACCCTGATGCTGCCCGGAGTCGTGGTGCGGTCGATCACCATCTCAAACGAGGCTCTCGAGTTGCCTCTCGCCCTTTTGTTCCTGCTCCTTTTCGTGTGGGGCTGGGACAAGCCGTCCGGCCGCAGGCTCTTGGTTCTGTCGGCAGTATTGGGCGCCTGCCTGCTCACCCAGTTACTACTGGTCGTGCTCGTGCCCTTGTGGGTCGCGGCCGGATGGCGGTGGTGGAGAGAGTCGCGGAATTCACGACCGCACGTCATCGTGTTGCGAACGCTGGTCCTCGCGGCCGTCGTGCCGGCAGTACTCGTGATTCCTTGGCTGGGCTACAACGAGGCGCATTACCACGCACTGACGGCGCAGCGGCTCGTTATGAAGATGCAATTGCCGGTGGTCAATCCCAACCACTTCTATTTCTCGCTACGTGCCTTGCCTGACTCGACCACCAACCAACTATGGGCGCTGATGCTCCCGCAGGAGTGGACCAGCGATTTCGGCGTTCTGCCGCGTACCTCTTTGCTGTGGGTGAATCAGGCGTCAGGGGTCCTTCTGATTCCCCTCCTCGGGCTCGCCATGCTTGCGGCCGGTCGGAAGTTTCTGTTCAACCGAATCGCCTGGTTAGCGGTGCCCTATCTGGGTGTGACCGTTCTTTTGTGGTGGATCACCTATCACGAGCAGTGGTTCGCGATGTTGCCGCGCTACACCTATGCGGGTTTACCCGCCTGGGCCCTGGCGGGCGCCGTCGCCTTGGGAGTGTCGTCGACAAAGCGGCTGCCTGTGGCTCTCGGATCAGGCTTGAGCCTGGTGTTCCTCGGTTGCTGGGTTCTCCTCGCCAGGTCCTACCTCTAGGAGTTCAGTCGCGCCGGCGCACTTTCGGGTCGCGCCGGCGACTCGCGGGTGGTGTGTCGGTTCGGGCCCCGGCGCACTTTCGTAACTCTGCTGTCTCCAAAGAAGTCGATCCAGTTACAAAAGTGCTCGTATAGCGCGATTTCGCAACATTTTTTCCGAGATCCGAAGCTTCACTGTTACGTAAGCGCGGAGCGACGGCGCCGCTATGCCTGGTCTTCCAGAGATCTCAAGTGGCCGTTGAGGAGATAGGGGCGAGGTGGCGGAAAGTCTCCTGGACTGGCCACGTATGGGCCCGATTGGCCCCATCCGATCCGCACCGCCTCGACCGGTCGGGACGGGGGCATCAGCGCAGTGTGCCACGGGTTATACAACAGCCAGTAGGTCTGGTCGGGTCCGACGTAGACGGTTTCCTCGCCCGGACCCTCCCCCTGGTCGTTGCTCGCGACCAGGGGGCCTCGCCCCACTGTTGAGCATGGCCCCAACGGTCC
>CAZCCS010000135.1:0-7699 GCA_964497005.1 uncultured Acidimicrobiaceae bacterium
GACTGGAGTTCAGACGTGTGCTCTTCCGATCCGAGCGCCCATCAGAACAACCCCGCCCAGCGTGACGCCGCGGCGTTCGCACCCCACCCCGACGTGCCCGCCAACTGGTTCAGCACCCCGTCGTGATCCCGGTACCCGGTTTTGGGGTTCCCGGCGATCACGTTGAGGGCGCCGACGAGTTCCATGTTCTTGGTGCCCGCGAGGAAGTTGACGGCCGCGACGTGGCTCGTTCCGGTGTAGCCGGAGCCTTGGGCTTTGAGGACGATGGCGTGCGCCACCTCGTGCGGGACGGCCATCAGTGCAGGGTGCTCCCGTACCCGGCGGCGGTGAGTTGCGCTGCCTGGGCGGCGGTCACCGGGTTGTCCGAACCGCCGTACATGACCGCTGTGACATAGGGGGTTTGGGTGAAGTTGGTGACGACCAGGCTTCCGCTGGTGGCGTCATAGACGGTGGCGTACGGGTCGGTGCGGGGGAGGATCATGTTCGGCGGGGTGCCCCCAACCTGCGAATCGACCACCGTCCCATCCGACATCAAGAACAGGTTCCGGCCCCGGGCCTGGCGGCGCATGTGCCGGAACAAGCGCTGCATCAGCGGGTCGACCGGATACGCGGGGTCGTTCACGAACGTCGACCCGTACCCGCCCTGCGGGTAGTCCGGGAAGTAGACCGGCCCTACCACGTCGTCTGTGGCGGGCGTGCAGACGGTCATCAGTCGTGCCCGGCGCCACCGGAGCTGTAGCCGTCCTGCGGCGCGTACCGATTGTTGAACGGCTGCTGCGGGCGGGGATCGTCGTCGAGGTCCGGTTCGCCGCGCATCCCGATCGTGTACAGCCGCTGCAACGGCGGCGCACCATCAGCACACGTCGGGGTCGCACCGGGAAGCCAGCCGCCCGACGCCGCCTCCTCCTCGAGCGTGAACGGCAGCGACCGGTACTCGGCCGCGGGGCCGCGCCGGGAGCCGGGGTCGGTGTCGTACCGGCCGTTCGGCAAAGGCGGGTAGCGGAGCACGCCGCCGGTCCACGCGGAGCCGTCCTGCTGCATCGGGTTGTACCCGGCCATCAGACGTGCATCCCCGGGTTGGGCCGCGGGCCGTCACCCGCGGCGGTGAACGCCCGGTCGGGCACCTGTCCGCTGCCCGGGTTCCCCGGGCCGCTCGCACCCATGATCTGGCCGCGGGTGCCCTTCATCGTGTTCGCGTAGGCGCCGATCAACTGACCGGCCTCGCCCTGCCACTTCGCCGCGCCGGCGATGGTGGCGGTCACCTCATCCCACCGTCCTGTGTCGACGGCGGGGAACTTGAAACGGTGCTGATCCGAACCGGCCGTACCGCCGCCGTAGCGGCCGTTTCCGAGCGGCTGGCCCACATTCGAACGTCCGTCCATGCTTGTTACCTCCGAATCGGGTTGCGTGCCTGGTGGGGCGGGCTGTCAGGGTCGGCGACCAGCTCCTTGCCGGGACCGTCGTAGGCGGCGCCCTCTGCTTCGAGGGCGCTGGTGGGGACGGTCGGGGTGCCGTCCATGAAGCTGTAGCCGCCGCATTCGAGGCACTGGTAGGTGTCGAAGGCGTAGACGATATCGACGCCTCGGCAGTGACCGCATTTGACCGCGATGGCTCTGCCCTCCTACTGGCTTCTGGGGTCGGCGCCGAGAGCGCCGCCGCCGGAGGTCGGATGGTAGGAGCCGGCCGGTCCGGGCTGCTGCTGGTCCTTCCACGACCCGGGCTTCGGGGTGCCCGGGTGCATGGCGAACTGCTGGTTGTTGTGGTTGTCGGCCTTCGGCTGCACATCACCGGACGAGTCGATCGGGTACACGAAGTTGCCGTGCTGATCCCCGTACGGCAGGACGAGCATGGTGGAGTCGATCGGGTGGGACCGGATGCCGTGCGTGTCGGGCCGGGGGCTCAACTCGTCGTCCCAAACGAAGGTCATGGGTTCTCCTTTCGGGAGGGCACCGGCAGGGGCTGGAAGGTTCCCCTGCCGGTGCCGGACGGTTACAGGCTGGTGTTCGACCCGGTCGCGGTGTTCGCACCGACCGACGAGGCGGACTCGATCCGGTACAGGGCGGCCTGCCGGAAGATGCCGTACACGCCGAGCCAGTACCAGCCCATCGGCACCCAGCGGCGCAGATAGTCGGTGATCGGGCCGGGCGCCACCCGCGGGAGCGGGCCGTTGCCGTCGGCGTTCGAGTACGCCTTCGCCAAAGCCTGCCGGCCCATGACCAGCGTGCCGTACACGTCGGTCTGGGTGGTCGAAGAGCCGGCGTCAGCGAAGATCGGGGTCCGGGGGGTTTCGACGAACCGGATCGCTTCGAAGGCGCCGATCTCACCGGACCAGATTTCGCCGGGCTGGCTGTAGGTGTGCGGGTCGCGCCACGCCGCCGAGCCGGTCTGGCCCCGGAAGTCGTAGGACACGTCGGGGTGCATGAACCCGGCGTACAGGCCGCCGATCGCGGGCACGTTGTTACGGACCAGCACGGCCCGGGCCAGGCGGGCGTCGACGGCGCCGAACGTGTTCAGCGGGGTCACGCTCGAGCGGCCCGCGGGGGCGGCGCCGGTACCGGTCGAATACGCGACGTTCGTGCCGGCCTGGAGCACGTTGAGAGCGATCGTGTCGAGAGACTTGCCGGCGTTGAAGCCGATCACGTTCGCGACGACCGGGTCGAACGGCACGAAGCTGGTGCCCCGCAGGAGGGCGGAGGTGAGGACGGCGGCGCCGTACTCGGCCAGCGTCAAGGTGACGGTCGTGTCCGCGAGCACCAGAGGGGTGATGTCGGTCGACTCGTTGATGCTGGAGGACTGTGTGGCCAGGTCGGACTGGATGACGAACTTGACGGCGTTACCGACCATGCTCTGCGCGGTCGGCTGCACGTCGGCTACGGCGTCGTAGTACAACTCGGGCCGGAGCGCGTAGTAAGCACGCAACTCCCAGGCTGTCTGGTCCCAGTCGACGTTCGACGAGATGGTGATGCCCGCAGGCATGGCTAGGTCCTTTCAGGTGTGCTAGCCGACCATCCCGCCCCGTACGCCCCCGTACAACTCGAAGATCTCGTTGAACTTCTGGTCGTACTTCGGGTCGGTCGGGGAAAGCGATGCGAGCTTCTGATCTCGTTCGGCCAGCTTGTCCGGTGGGATGGCAGCAACCCCGGCCGTGAGGTCGTAGCCCGCTTGGAGGCGGGCCAGTTCTTCGGCCTGCTGCCGTTCCTGCTCTGTCGTGGCCTGCCCGTTCCCGGCCGGCGCTTGGCCGGCGAAGGTTTCCGCCCACTCCTTGCGGATCGCCTCGGGGGTGTTCTCCCCTTGGTATCCGGCGATGAAGTAGCCGGCACGCTTGTCGTCCAGCGGGACTCCTGCTTGCAGGAAGGTCCGTTCCCGTTCCAGTTGGGCTAGACGGTCGTCGCGTTCCTGGTTGCGTTGGGCCTTTTTCTCCAGCCGTTTGATGTCCTCGCGGGACATGGCGACGGTCGGAGACTCTTGGCCCGCGTTCGGGTCGAAGGTCACTACAGTTCGCTCCTTTGCGGTTCGCGCAACCGCGGAGGGACGGTTGCGGGTGCTCACAGCAATGCACGCACCTGAAAAGGCGGTCACCCCAGGCGGTGCGGAAGGGCCTGGGGGGCCTGGCCGGAGCTACGACGCTGTTAGGCGGAGCGCTGGCTGATTACATAGTTACACGCTGGTAGTTCGCGTGTCAAGGATTCAGCCGTTACGCGGTGCCGGCCCGAGGCCGGTGATACCCCTGCCCGCCGTCTCGGCGTACTTGTAGCCGCCCTGGAACACCGCCTGGCGTTGCTCCTGCCGCTGGGTGATCTCCTGCTCCGCCTGGGCGTTACCACCGAACTCCGCGGCCAGCTGCACCTGCTGGGCGATCCCCTGCTCCCCCGACCCCGGCAGAGCGTTGAACAACTGCTGCTCCCCGGACAACTTCGAGAAGCCCGTCTTCGCCTGCGCCTCGGTCACGCCCTGCTGCGCCAACCCCATCGCCGTCTCCTGGGTGAGCGCCCCGTAACCCGTCCGGGCCGCCACCGCGCCGATCTGGGCGGACTGCAACTGCTGCTGCAACAGGGGGAACGCCCGCTGCGGGTCCAGATAGTAGGCGGCGAGATTCCCGAGCCCGTTCTGCACCCCGTACCAGGCGTCGAACGTGTCCCGCACATCCTGCGGGGCCTGCGCCGCCTTCACGTACTCCTGGGTGATCCGGGCGTCCAACTCCGATGTGGACACGTCGTGGCCCATCAGCGTGACAAGTTCGGAGTCGTTGATGAACCCTTGGGGCAGGCCGGCCTGCTGCATCACCCCGACCGCGTAGTCCTTGTAGGCGAGGATCTGTGACTCGGTCATCGCCGGCAGCCCGGCCCGCTGGCGGGTGGCGGCGACTTGGCCGAAGATCGAGTTCTGGTAGAACGGCTGCTGGCGGAGCGACTGGAGGATCTGGTTGGTGGACTGGTTGGACTGGACCTGGCTGACAGCCCAGTTGATGGCGTCAGCACCGAACCCCCACGATGTGAGTTCGGCGGTGATGATCGCGATGGCGTCACCCTGAGCGGCCTGGTCGGCCCCGGTCGGCGGTGAAGTAGCAGCCGGAGGCGATGCCGCGGGTGGGGCCGGTGCGGCGGGTGCGGCGGGTAGGGACGGGACCGAGAGGGGCGGAGGCCAGGTGGGAGGGCGAGTATCCATCTATACCGCCGGTGCCTGCACGCCGGAGAACCCGGACGGAACGGACGGGGTCTTGCCGAACATCTCCCCGAGCCCTTGGACGAGGGCGGAGGCCCGGTCGGCGGCACTGTGGGATTTCATGTACCCGTAGGTCGGGTCGGACATGACCAACTGTTGGGTGTCGTAGAGGGACATGGCAGTCGGCAACCCGGTCTTCGGGTCCTTCTGGGTGACGAAACGAAGGTATTTCGGGTCGTTCATGTTGATCGAGTCGGGGCTGACACCGAGCAGGTTGGCGACGGTCTGACGGTACGGGTCGGTGTACGCCTTGGGGGTGATCCCGGCGTCGATCGCCGCCGCCATCGTCGGGTACAGGCTTTTGGCCTGGGCTTGGAAATAGGTTTTGGCGAACGTCGCGATATCGGTCGTCCCGCTGCTCAAAGCCTGGGTTACGAGTTGGGCGGCGGCGGCGTCGGAGATCGGGACCATGTAGTCGGCGGCGGCCGCCCTGAACGTCTGCTCCGCCTCCTGAAGACTGCCCGTCATGGTCGACGCCGGGCCGGTGGCGGGCTGCCCCGCCGGGCTGACCATGTTCGGCAAGGTGTACAGGGCGGTGCCGGGCGCCAGCTTTTTCAGGTCGAACCCTTGCACGAGCTGGCCGCCGACCTCGGCGTACACGGGCGCCCCGCCCGCGACCTGCTCCCCGGTGTACTTGCCGCCTTTGCCGACCGTCCCCAGTTTGGTGACCAGCCCGGCGGTGATGGAACTGGTCGGAAGCTTGGTCTGGTAGTCGGCCCAGACGTAGCCGGACGCCTGCCCGTCCGGCCCGATGAACGTGTTCACAAGCCGGCCGGACGAGTCGACCGAATAGTTCTTGACGGAGAAAGTGCCGTCAGGGTTGGCGTGGACCAGGTCGGCTATCGCCTGCTGCTGCAGTTCGGGATGGTTCTGCCAGTCCTGCGCCAACGCCTGGTAGGCGAAGGTTTGCAGCTGCTGGTCGGACGGTTTCAGGCCGAGCTGGGCGAACGTCTGGGTGATCGCGGCGAGCTCCTCTTTGAAGGTTTGGGCGGCCTGGGTCGGGTTGGTGGCCTGCTGCGCGATCCAGGTGAAGAACGATGCGCCGATCCGCTGGTACCAGGGTTTGCCTTGCAGCCGGGCGGCGATCTCGTCCGGGGTGTAGTGCTGGGCGGCGAAGGAGTAGATGTCGGCGGCGGCGTCGGGGATGTTCAGCATCCACGCCAGTTCCGGGTACTGCTGCTGGGCTTGGGCGATCCCCAACTGGCCGATCGTGAGGGTGGCGGGGGTCTGCATCGCGGCCCCCCCACCGCCGCCCGCACCGGCACCGTCCCCTGTACCGGGCTGGGCGGCGGTTCCCGCACCCGCCGCGGCCGCGGGGTCCGGGTAGACGGTTTCGTTCGCCCGGCGCATGTCCGCCGCGGAGGCCGGGGCGATCTGGGCGTACCCGTTCCCCGACCACTTCAACAGGTCACCCGACAACCGGCCGCTGGCGTCCGCCGACGAAGCGTCCCCCGACTTCAACGCCGCCACGATCCCGCCGTAGCCGTTCAACGTCTGGGCGGTCGCCTCGAGGCCGACCTGCCACGACGAGTATGCCTGCACCCCGGCGCTGTTCCCGCCTCCCATGACGGTGCTGCCCCCGTAGCGGAGGGTGGTGTTCAGCGGGTTATACCGGGCGGTGTTGTGCCAGTTCCCGCCTTCCCGGTTGGCCCAGCCGACCAGGAACGCGATGTTGGACTGGGTGACCGGCAGGTGCATGTAGGCGAGCAGGGCCTGCGCCCACTGGGCCACATTGTTGATCGTGTAGCTGACCGGGGTGGTGTCGTCGATCGCCTGTACCCGCGGGCCCGGGGTCGAGGTCTGGAAGGCAGGCCCAGTCGGGGTGATGGAACCCGGCGGGAAGATGGTCGGATTCGGGTTCGGGGTGGGGTCGGGCATGTCAGAGCACCTTCACCGGGCCGGTCGCAGCCCGAGGCCCCGACCCTTGGGCGTCGGTGTCAACCTTCGATTTGATCGCCTCGAACACGTTCAGCAACGCGTGGGCCTGCACGTCGCCCGGGTCGTTCTGGGTCAGGTACTGGGTGGTCGCCGCCTCCGGGCTGGTGGCCTGCTCGGTTGAGATCACACCGCCCGCACCGCCTCCCTGCCCGGTGTTCGCCAACGCCATCGACTGCTCAGCCGACAGTTCCCCCTGCGCTGAGGTCACCTGCTGCGACCGGATGGACTGGGTGATGTCGACCGCCTCCTGTGCGGTCAGGTCCCGGCCGACCAGTTTCTGGGCGATCGTGTCCCCCACCTGTTTCACGTCCAACGGGTTCGACAGGTCGACATGCACCTTCACCCCCGCCGCGGAGCGGGACCCGGGGGTGGGGGTTTCCTGCTGGAACTGGGAGAGCAGGGTGGTGGCGTCCTCGCCGGTGAACGACGCGTAGCGGAGCAGGGCGTTGAACGCGTCGGCCCGTGACAGCGGCGACCCGGCGTCCGCGGCTTTCAGCAGACCGGCCTGCACCAGTTGGCCTTCCAACGCTTTCACCTGGTTGGCGGACAGGTTGTCGTACTGGCCGAGCACCTTGCCGATCGTGGTCCGCTGCCCGTCGTAGACGACAGATTTGGTCAGGTCGGACTGGCTGATCGTGTACGCCCCGGACAGGGACGTGACATCGGTGGCACCGCCGTTGGCCGTGGTGCCGGGCATGAACGTGTCGCTCATGCCGCCACCCCCACCTGCGTCTGGTATTCGGTGCCGGTAGCCAACGGTCGCAGCACCGAGAGGATGAACGACTTCAACTCCGGGTGCCGTGCGGCCATACCATCAAGGTAAGCCTTGTACTGGTCCGAAAGGTTGACCTTCGTGTCCACCTTGTTCACCAAAGCCGTCTGGAACGCGTCCCACGAATCCAGCAGAGAGCCGATGCCGCCGGCCATCGGCCCGGTCGCCGTGCCGTCCGTGAACATCTGGCGGAGATCGGTGACGGCCTGCAGGCGCCGGTTGGTGCGGTTCTGGGAGGTGAAATCGTTGTACCAGATCGGGTTCTGC
>CAZCCS010000136.1:0-7684 GCA_964497005.1 uncultured Acidimicrobiaceae bacterium
GTGATTATACGAATACCTTTCGTAATCAGTCAATAGGGATTTGCCTGCGTGCCCGATCTGCCTGCGTGCCCGATTTTCAGTGACTGCCCAGTTGAATCGCCTTCACGAGCAGGAGCACGGCGCTGAGCACCAGGTATGCGCGCAGCGAAAGTATCCCGACCCGCAGGCCCGGAGACCATCGCACAGGTCTCAAGAGTGTCAACGGGGGCATCCGCCAGCTGGTCTTCTCTGCGGGGCTCATCTCGGGTGGGGGCGGGCGCCGCCGGCCCGACCGGCGCGCGGTGACCACCAGCCAAGCAGCAACGGCGATCCCGACAACGCCCAGCGTCAGCGAGATTCCTACAAGCACGGCGGTGACGTCCACGTGCGGGAAAAGTGTCGTCGCCATCAGTGTCCCGGAGAGCACGAGGAGGGTCCCGACGATGACGGACGCGACGACGTTCAGCCAGTTCGGGTTGACCCACGGGCCCAGCACCTCTGGGTCGTTGCAAAGGAGCAGAAGGAACACGCTCGCTGACGGAAGGAGGAGCCCAGCAAGTGCCTGCACCGACGTGGTGATCAAGCCAAGCGGAGCCCCCGGGATGAGCACGATGCCAGCGGCCACCGCGACCATGGCCGCGTAGCTCAGATAGAACTGTTTGGCCTCTGAGAACCGCCGGTGCAGCGAGTGGCGAATTCCGAACACGTCGCCGAACGCGTAGCTGGTGGATAGGGTCACTGCGGCGGCTCCGATGACACTCGCGTCGAAGAGGAGGATTGCGAAGAGGGTGCCGAGGCCGCTTCCCTTTTGCGCCAGAAGGTGCGCCACGCCTGCGGCATCGGTGAACTTGCCGAAAGCAGGGGTTCCGCTGGCCGCGTAGTTGGCAGTCACCATGATTGCTGCAGCCCCGATTACCACTACGAGCGATCCAATCACCGTGTCAGCTCGCTCGTAGCTGATGAACCGCGGGGTGATCCGCTTGTCGACGATGTTCGACTGCTGAAAGAACAACTGCCAGGGGGCGACCGTCGTGCCGACGATGGCAATTATCAAGAGCACCGCAGCCGACGATGTCCCTCCTGCTATCCCGGGCACGACGAAGTCATGAGCGATGGTTCCCCACTGGGGGTGCGAGAGGAAGAACATCGGGATCTGTATGAGGCTGATCCCGATGAAGAAGAACATGGCCCTTTCCCAACGGCTGAAGCTTCCGCTGGCCATGATTCCCACTAGGGCGAGAGCCGCGATAGGTACCGCTACGTACTGGGAGATCCCGGCGTAGGACGCTGCCAGCGAAATTCCGATGAACTCGGTGACGATCGTGAGGAAGTTCAGGACGAACAAGTCGCCGACGCTGAACCAACCCCAACCCCGGCCAAACCGCTCGTTGATGAGCCTGGCGTGGCCCACTCCTGTGACCGCACCGAGGCGGACGACCATCTCCTGGTTCACCACGAGGACAGGTATGAGCAGCAGAAGGGTCCAGAGCAGGGTGGTGTGGTAGTTCTGACCCGCTTGGGCGTAGGTCGAGACCCCGCCGGCGTCGTTGTCGCCAACCATGACGATGATGCCCGGGCCCACGATGGCGGCCAGGGTGAGAAGTCGCTGTCGCCAGGTCCTGCGCTCGCCGGTATCGGCGACCGAGATCTTTCCGAACGCCCCCTGGATGTCCCCCAGATGAGCCTCGTCGAGAACGGCTGACGGGCGCGCTTGAAGGCTTCGGGGCAACTCCTGCGCTTTCGGATCTCCGTCGGGGCGTGAGTCCTTCGCCGCCCCGGAGCCCTTGGCGCCGCCGGCGGTGACACGGTCCGTCACGGCTTAACCCCTGGGCTCCAGGCTCTCCTGCTCCGTTGCGGCCGCATCCCGCTCGGCCAAATCCCGCTCGGCCAAATCGCGATCGGTGAGCACCGGCTCCGGATGGGTCGGAGGTTCTCGGCGTCTCCAGTCGTCTGGGATCGTGGCTTCCAGGACGTCGTCGACTGTGATCAGCCCCAGCATCTGATTCTCGACGTCGACAACCGGCACCGTCATTAGGTTGTAGTCCGCCATCAACAACGCGACATCCACCACGTCGACATCCGCGGTCACGCGGACAGGGTCGCTGTCAATGATGTCGGCGAGGGCGGTTTCCGGTTCGGCCTGCAGCAGCCCGATGACCGTCACCGTTCCGACCAGGCAGTCCTGGTCGTCGACGGCGTGAACAGTCACGAGCGCCTCAGGCTGGAGTCGCTCCGCTCGCCGGATGCGGCGAAGCGCTTCCTCCACAGTCGCTTCGAGCGGCACGGCGAGAAAGTCCACGCCCATGATCCCGCCTGCGCTGGTCGCGTTGAAGCTCAACAGCGTCATGACTTTGGTGCGTATGCCGGGTGGCAGCAGGTTGAGGACGTTGACTCTTCGCGCTTGTGGCAACTCCGCGATCGCATCTGCCACATCGTCGGCGCGCATGTGCGCGATCACGTCGGCTACCTCTGTATCGCTCTTGTCCTCGAACAGCCGGTTGGCGATATCGGGGTCGAGCTCCTCGAACACGTCCGCCTCGAGCTCGGGATCGAAATGAACCACGTCGAGGATCTCCTCGCCCTCCTTGGGCGAGGCGTCTTCGAGCAGGTCGGCGATCTGGGCGGGCTTCAGCCGCCTCACCCGGCCGAACGCTGACCGCACCCGGACGCTGGCTTCGTGGCCTATCAGCGGTTCGAACGCTTTCCAGTCCTGGCAGGGGTGGCCGGCGCCGACCGGGATGATGCCGAACAGGCGGGGAGGACGGCGGGTGTCGAGGCAGGTGACCACCCAGCCTTCATCCGTTGGTGAGAGCTCGATGTCCCAAGCGCGGACCAATTCCGCCTCGGCTACGTCGATCAACCGGTGCCCCAGGATGTCTTCTCGCAGCAGCACCTCTCCTTCGCGCCGCTCGAAGCCGCGCAGGTCAACCGTCGGATCGGCCAGCGTCACCTTGCCTGGCGCCAACTCCCTTATCCGGGATATGGGCAGGTAAACCCGGCGACCACCCACCTTGGCGACCAGACCGGTCAGGAGGGGAAGCTCGCCTCCCCGGAGCCGGACGATGACGTCGTCGACCCGCCCCACGCTCTCCCCGCTGGGGGAGAGGATGTGGCCTTTCAGCAGGGCCGACAACTTCACGCCCGTACCCTACCCCGCCCCCGGGGAGGGCCCGCCACGCGCCGACTACCGTTGAGCCTCCACCAGACGGAACCGATCTCCGGCGAGGAAAGGTGACGACCGCACCAGAGCCCAGGCAGTCAGGCGTCAGGTTCGGCCAGGCCTCCAGCGCATCGCGCGCCGTTCCCACGTTCGGCCGGGGCGGATCGATCGCCGGGGCGGTCGCTGTCGTCGCGCTACTCGGCGGCCTGCTGTGGGTCGGTGCTTCGGGGCATGCGGCGACCGCTTCCCATCCGAGGATATTCGGGGGTTCGCTCGTTCTGGAAGACCAACGCCCGCTCACTGTCATCGACGTCGCCACGGCCAAGGTCACGGTCCGACTGCAGGGGATCGACGCCCAAGTCGGGGCTCCGAGCTATGGGGAGGTCCAGGCAGTTCCGGTCTCGTCCGGCACCCTACTGGTCGACCGGAAGACCGGCACTTTCAACCTCCTCGGCCGCGACGACTACGTGGTCGACGCGGCGGGCCCGGGCATTGGCCTCGGCAGTCTTCCTGGTTCGACCGCTGCCGGAGCGCTCCCGGCCGGACCTTCCGCTTACATCATCCGTTACGCCCCGCGGAGCACCGTCTCCCTCGTTGACGAATCCACGGTTCTGGCTGGGGCGAGACAGGAGACCGGGACTCGTGGCGGCCCGGGAGTCGTGGCTCCGAGGGGCTTCGCCCAGTTGTCCGGCCAGGTCGCCGATCGGCCGGGCTCGGCTGTCGTGGATCCGTCAAACGGGAACCTGTGGATGCTTGTCAGCCGCGGCCGCGGCTGCGAACTCGTGGAACTGCGCCCCAGCGCAACCGCCCGGCAGGGGCTGGTAGTCGACGACCGGGCGTCTTTTTCCGTCGAATGCGTCAGGGCAGCCGTGGAAAGCGTGCCAGGGACCGTTGCAGTGGCAACACCGGGACAAGTGCGCGTGTTCGCCACCCGCGGCACCCCCACCGGGCGTACGGTCAGCTTGGCGGCCACATCGGACGCGCTCGGCTTCCTGCCGGTGACCGGAACGACGACGAAACTGTGGTTCCTCGTCCGCTCCGCGAAGGGCTGGGCGGTCGCGGGCGTCGATCCCAAGGGAAGGACGGTAGGGCCGGCGGCGCTTGCCCGCCTGGGCGGAGCCGCTCAGCCTGCCACCCCCGCGGAGTCAGGCGGTGACCTCTACACGGTGGACCAGGCATCGGATGGCCAGCCGGAGCTCTGGAGGATCCTGCCATCCACCGGCGCCATGGCTCCGGTCCGGGGTGAGCCCGCGTACCCGGCTCGCGGGCCGACCGAGAAGGCGAGTTTTCAAGGAGCGCAGGTGATCGTCGAGGGCCCGCGAGTCGTTTTCAACAATCCGGGGAGCCTTCTGGCGGTGGTCGTTTTCACGGATGGAACGCACGCTCCCGTCGTCGTGGACAAAAGCGCAGCTGTCACCGTCAGCGCCACTGGGCCGGCCGACGTCGGCGTCACCGCTCCCGCGCCAGGGCAGAACCAGCCCCCCAACCCGCTTCCAGGCGAACCGCCGCCGGCCGTGCAACCTGTCAGCAAACAGGTGACCTGCGCCACCACCACTCAGAAGCCCTACGCACCCCAGATCACGTCGGTCAGCGTCTCGTCGTCGTCCGCGTTGGTGGCGTGGTCCTATGAGCTTCTTGACCAGACCGATTGTGAGCCGGATTCGTGGTCAGTGAGAGTCACGGCTCTGAACGGCGGTCACCAGCCTGCGGTGCCTCTTCAACTGGTCAACGGTCAGAGCCAACTGATGTTCACCGGTTTGCGACCGGCGACCACCTACCAGGCGGTCGTCACCGCTTACATCAACGCGCAGTCGACTCCATCACCGCCGGCGACCTTCACCACCGCAGCCCGCGGGCCGGACGCTCCAACAGCGGTGTCTACCGCGTCGGACGGGAAGGGCGACTGGGTGGTCTCGTGGACGCCGTGCGCAGCCTCCGACTGCTACGTGCCGGCGGACACGTGGAACGTGATTGGCTCGGCGTGCGGGACGTCGTTCGTCGGGAAGCCACCGACCGTGCAGGTGCCGGGGAACCAAACCAGCGTCGTCGTGAGTGCGGATCCTCTGGGCCTTCTCGGCGACTCGATGAGTTTCTCCGTTCAAGGAAGCCTCGCCTCCGGGCTGCTGGGAAGCCCGACCGCGGACAGCGCGTGCACGCCGGCCTGGCGGCCGCCGGACTCCAACTTCATCGGGTTGGACGGCTCAGGGGAGCCGAGTGGACAGACCATTACGGCGACCCTCGCAGTGACGACTTCGGAGCCGGCTGTGGAAGCGTTCGGCAGCGGCAGCACCGAATTCGTGTACCAGGTTGGCGGCAACACGGTAGGTCCCACGAGCGCCACCTCGGTGACCGTTTCGGGGCTCACCGCCGGCGACACGTACACACCGTCGGTGGTCATCTACCCGTCGGGCCACCCAGAGGCGTCCGTGACCGTGACGGGACGGCCTTTCTCGAAGAACCTCATCTGGCCCGCGGACCTGTCAATGAGCGTTCAGCCGACCGTAGACTCCTCCAACCCGAACGAGGGCACCATCCAGCTGGCGTTTGCGAACCTGCCGCCCGGGCCCATGTCTGTGTCCGGCACCTACACGTGCGGGAGTACACAGAGCCCGCAGTTCCAGGGTTTGCTCGCCGGCGCGGAATTGAAGGTGCCGATGGACCTTGTGGCGATGGGAGGTTCCTGCCGTGTAACCGCGACGGTCTCCGACCAGGATCCCACCGTCTACGGCCGCCCCTCTGATCCGATGTCGCAGCCATTCAGCATCGGCACCCAGCCGGACTACAGCTTCAGCGCCTCGATACCTCAGAGCTGCCAGCAGAGCGTCTGCCTGCCCCAACAGGTTGAGATTCAGTACACCGGTCAAGGGCCCCTCGACCGAGGGGGTGCCTGGAAGATCACCGCCAAGTCCAAAGGTGGGCTCGGTGGCGGAGTCGCCGACCCGTGCGCCGACTCGGTCTCCCTTCAGGCCCCGCCCTCGTTCCCTTACTCGCTGGCGCTGCCGACCACGTGCATCGACGCCAGCCAGATCGACGTCGCTGTTTCCTGGATGTACCTCGGCACGACCGCCACCGACGATCTCGGTACCCCGAAGGGACACCCCGAGCCCCCACCGACGACCACAACCACCACTACGACCACGACCACCGCTACAACCACTGGCACAACCATTGGTACAACCACTGGTACGACGATTAACCCGACGCCGCACTCGGCGACCAGCACGACCAGTGCCGCGAAGCCGGCGGCGGCCGGGCTCGCGGTTGTGGCATCGTTCGTGGGGCTTGCGGGCAGCCGCGCAAGCTCGCGAAAGAGGAAAACACGAGGGAACAGGTGAGCTTCAGCCCCGAGATGGATGGCTTCGTCGAGCGGGTCGACCGCTTGGTAGCGAACGTATCCAGGGTCATGCACGGCAAGGACGAGGTCGTGCGCTCGGCGATCGCCTGCGTTCTGTCGGAGGGTCACCTGCTGATCGAGGACGTGCCGGGGGTCGGGAAGACTTCGTTGGCGCGCGCTATCGCAGCGTCGATGGCGCTGACTTGGAACCGGATCCAATTCACCCCTGACTTGCTTCCAACCGACGTCACTGGCGTGTCGGTGTTCGACCAGGCGACCTCGACGTTCAGCTTCAGGCCCGGGCCGGTCTTCGCCAACATCGTCCTCGGCGATGAGATCAACCGGGCGTCGCCGAAGACGCAGTCAGCACTGCTCGAGGTGATGCAAGAGCAGACGGTTACCACCGACGCGACCGTGTACCGCGTTCCCCGCCCATTCGTCGTCGTCGCTACACAAAATCCGATAGACCTCGAAGGGACCTACGTGCTCCCCGAGGCCCAGCTCGACAGGTTCATGATGCGATTGCGAATCGGCTATCCGGGGCCGGAGGCGGAAGCCCAGGTCTTGCGTACCGAGAAGGACGAAGCGACCGTCGCCCACCTCCCGCCGGTAATGGCAAGCGACGAATTGCTCGAGATGATCGACTTCGTCAAGCGGACCGTAGAGGTCGCGCCGGTAATCGAGAACTACATCGTGGCGGTGTGTTCCTACACCCGCTCTCTCCCTGAGGTTCGTTTGGGCGTCTCGCCAAGGGGCAGCCTCGCCCTTCTCCGGGCTGCCCGGGTGACCGCAGCCTGCGCCGGCCGTTCTTATGTCACCCCTGACGATGTCAAAGCGGTAGCCCACCCAGCCCTCGCCCATCGGATCATGCTTCGACCCGACGCTGAGATCCAGGGACGGACCGCAGAAGACGTCGTGGCAAGGGCTCTCCAGGCAGTGCCTGTCCCGCGCACGCTGGTCCGGTAAGCGGTGACCCGTCTGGGAATAGGAGCGGCGGCCGCGGGCTCGCTCCTCTTCGCCGGAGGCTGGGCTGGGAGGTGGCCGTCGGTGGTGGTACTCGGGGGCGGCATCCTCGCCATCGTCGTCGCGTCCGTGTTCCACGTCGTGAGGCGGCCTCGCGTTGGCATCGTCCGCGCAGTCGAGCCGGCGAAGGTTCAGAAAGGCTCGCCGGCAATTGCGCTGATCCACGCCACCAACCTCTCCCGCCGCGC
>CAZCCS010000137.1:0-7678 GCA_964497005.1 uncultured Acidimicrobiaceae bacterium
CCGGATCCACTTCTTCATCCCTGATTGCGGAAGACGAGATATCCGCCGCCAGAAGTTGTCGCCCTCAGCTGTGAGTGTCAGGCGGTCGCCTTCGCCGTCGATGAGCCTGCTTCGTGCCAGCAGAGTGACCGCGTCGTCAAACTTCTTGCGGTCGACCAGAGCGCCCTCGGGTGAGTCGATAGATACGTCGGCAACAATCTCGGAAACCGGGACGGGGCCGCGGGAGCCCGAACTGCCAGCGGCAACAGAATGGAACACAGCCACAGCGATAGCCCCAACCTTCACAGATTCTAAGGTTAGGTGAGTCGGGCCACCGGTCTCACATCGACCATCTGCTGCAGAACGCCAGGTTGCGTGAGCGTGAATTCCCGGTAGCTCGAGTCCGTCGAGGTTCGGCGGCGCATCTGTGGAGTCGGTTCGATGACGGTGTCATCCGTGAGCTGGGGTGGCTTGACCGGCTGGCGGGGCTGGCTCCTCTGTAACCAGAAGGGCGCTGTCCTTGTTGAGGGTCTCGCCTCGGAAGTACGCCGGATTGACGAAGCGGTAGATGATCATGAGTATCACCCCTAATACAAGGGCTCCGATCCCCGCCAAGAACACCCCGCCGATCTGCCAGTGCGATGGGAGTTCGAGGAATGTATGGCCTTTATAGGGCAGCGGACCGACGCGAAGCGCGACACCATGATCGCGGCCGAACCTCACGCCTGGCAGTGATCGCCGACGCGGTATCGGGGAGACCCTGACTAGCTCTAGCGGGCTCCGCTTATCCCGACGACGACTCGGGGCGAGTCTGCCGCCAATAGGGGCGGCTCGGATCTGACTTCTCGATGAGGATGAACACGACACCGTAGGGATCCTGGAACCAGGTGGTGCGCAGCCCGGCGATGTCGGCTCCCGCATGATCGGAGGTCAGGAAGCGAACGCCGAGTCGTTCAAGTTCGGTTCTGGTCGCGGCAAGGTCGTCGCACACCAATCCGATGTGGCTGATGCCCGCGTCGGTCAAGGCCCGTGGGCGCGGGGACGAGGGATAGGCGGGGTACTCGATCAGTTCGAGCACATGATCCGACGACCCGAATCCCACGATGGCACCTTTGAGCTTGACCCCCGCGATCATCTCCCCCATGTCACGCTCGATATCCGGGCCCTCCATCAGGTATGGCGGCGAGAGGACGGTCATGCCTAGGACGTCGCGGTACCAGGCCACCGCCTCGTCGACGTCCGCAACGCAAACCCCGACGTGAGCCGTCCCAACGATCCCCATGGAATGAGCAGCGTATAGCGGTGATCGGCTCAACTCGCCACGGCGGTGTGTCGACAAATTGGGACATGGAGGCGTCAGGCGGGCCGGACGAGGAGCGTGACTCCTCAAACCTGACCGTCGCCTTGATCATTGGCTACGTGCGGGAGCGTGGAGGTGAGGCGGCGGTCGAGCAGCTGCTGGCGACCGCGGGCGAGAGCCGGCCGATGGCCGAGCTCCTCGACGAAGGCCGCTGGAGCTCGTACCGCCAGAAGCTCCGCCTGTTCGAGGCGGCAAGCGCCGTCCTCGGCGACCCCGACACACCCCGCCTAGTGGGCGAAACCGTCCTGGAACAGCAGATCGGAACGGCCATCCGTCTCATGCTCCGGGCCTTGGGGTCGCCGGCGTCGGTTTGCCGGAGCGTGGCCAAGGCCTCGGCCAAGTTCTCTACTAATTACACCTGCGAGGCGCTGTCGGTCGGGCGTGAGGGGGCGGTGATCTCCAACCGCCTGCACGAGGGGTACGAGCCAAACATCATCGACTGCAAGTACACAACCGGCCTCCTATCCCAGATACCGGCGTTGTTTGGCCTCGAACCGGCGGCCGTCGTGCACGAGGAATGCCAGGTGGGAGGAGCCCCGGCGTGCATCTACACGCTCAGATGGCGGGCTCGACGTCGCCTTCCCTGGGATCGGCGCCGGGACAAGGTTGCCTATATCGAGGAGGAGCTGCGGCTGCTGACCGAGCGCCACGAGGAACTGCAGTCGACGATCGTCGATCTCGTGTCGCCTGCAGATGTCGACACTGTCCTTCGCCGCATCACCCGGCGTGCCGCCGATGCGGTGCGGGCACAGCGGTTCCTCCTCGCCCTCAGTGGTGAGGCGGATGGTGTCTCGGTCCACCACGAGGGAATGTCGACCGAGGACGCTCTTCGGCTGGCTTCCGAGGTGTTGGTGGACGAGCCCGACGACGGGGGAGGTTCGAGGCTGATCGTCGACGTGGCGTCGTCCCGAAGGTTCTACGGTCGGCTGGTAGCGGTCTACGACTTCGAGCACATTTTCTTCCCCGAGGAGCGCCGGCTGTTCGCCTCATATGCCCGCCAGGCGGCTGTGGCACTCGATGCCGCCACTGCCCTGGAGGAGGCCCGCCGCCGGGGTGAGACTGCGAGCACTCTCCTCGAGCTCTCGCGCCAGTTGGCTCAGGCCACCTCGACCGACGAGGTGGCGCAGGTGCTCGCCGACGCGGTACCAACTGTGATCGGCGCCCATCGTGCGGCCGTCCTGTTGTGGGACGCCGAGCAGCGGGAGCTCCGCGTGAGCGCTCGATCGTCCTTCTACGACCTCGACCCGCGGGAAGTGCCGAAGAACGCGATATCGCTCACCGACACGCCTGTGCTGGGCGAGCTGCTCCGCACCCGTCAGCCCCAGCACATCCATCGGGATACCGCCGACCCCTACTTGCAGGATCGTTTTTCGGCAGCCAATCTCGAAGAGATCCTCGCGGTGCCCATTCAGAGCGGAGGCGAGATGCTCGGGGCCATCGCTGCAATGCGAAGTCCCGGCTCGCCTCCGTTGGTTGATCAGCAGGCGCTGGCCGACCGCCTGACTGGCATGGCCGACCAAGCCGCATTGGCCTTCGAGAAGGTACGACTTCTCGAGCAGGAGCGCGAAGCGGTATGCCGCCTGCGGCGGGATGAGGAACGCATCAAGGAACTCGCCTACCACGATGTCCTCACCGAGCTGCCCAATGGACGGCACTTCTCGGAAGCCCTCGAGGCCAGCTTGGTTCGGGCCGAGGCGGACAGGCGCCAGCTGGCACTGCTCTTCTGCGATCTCGACAGGTTCAAGAACGTCAACGACAGCATGGGTCACGCCAAGGGCGACGAGCTCCTCAAGGTGGCGGCCGCCCGTCTGCAGGCATGCGTCCGCGACACGGACACCCTGGCCCGCCTCGGGGGCGACGAGTTCACCTTGCTCCTCAATGGCATCGCCGGGCCCGAGGAAGCCGCAGCCATTGCAGAGCGGGTCCTTGCCGCGTTCCGAGATCCGTTCAACCTCGACGGCCAGGAGCTGTTCCTGTCGGCCAGCATCGGCATGGCGCTCTACCCCGACGACGGGCGCGACGCCCAGACGCTCTTGAAGAACGCCGACACGGCTATGTACGGGGCCAAACTGGCAGGGCGCAACAACCAGCTCCGCTACGCCCCGGCCATGAACGCCCGGGCCCGGCAGCTGCTCGAGCTTGAGGCGGACCTCCACGAGGCGGTGCGGAGCGGACAGCTCGTCGTCCACTACCAGCCCCAAGTGTCGGCGGGTACGGGCGAGGTCGTGGCCGTCGAGGCCCTCGTCCGCTGGAGGCATCCTCGGCGGGGGTTGCTCGGGCCTGGCGAGTTCATCGCGTTGGCGGAGGAGCGGGGCCTGATCCGCGCCATAGACGGCTACGTGCTCCTCGAGGCCGCTTCCCAGTGCAAACGGTGGGCGGACGCCGGACTCCCACCCGTCCGGGTCGGGGTGAACCTGTCGGCACATCAGTTCCGAGGTACGGATCTGGTGGACCTGGTAGCCGGCGTGCTCCATGACACTCAAGTGAGGCCCGAGCTGCTGGAGCTGGAGCTCACCGAGACCGCAGCGATGCAGGAGCCGAACCGCGTCGCGGACATCCTGGCCCAGCTGCGACAGCTGGGAGTCGGACTGGCTTTGGACGACTTCGGGACGGGGTACTCGAGCTGGACGCATCTGAAGCACTTCCCTGTGGGCGAGATCAAGATCGACCAGTCGTTCGTATCGGGGTTACCGGGAGACCGTTACGACGCGGCCATCGTCTCGACCACCATCGACATGGCCCACCTCATGGGAATGAGCGTTACCGCCGAGGGCGTGGAGACCAGAGCGCAGGCCGAGTTCCTGATTGCTCACGGCTGTGACCTCCTGCAGGGATTCCTTTACAGCGAGCCCAAGTCGAGCGACGAGATCAGCAAGCTCCTGCAGATTGCGGCCGCCCAAGGCGCACCTTGGATCGCCACCTCGGTAGCTTGACTGTTGAATCCGGTGTATTAAAGGGGAGCCGATTTCAACTGCCGGTCCAATGCGGCGTCCGGCGCTCCGCAAGGGCTCTGCGGCCCTCGGCAGCGTCTTCGGTGGCCGCCACGACCTTTCGCATCGTCTCGCCAAAGCGGATCGCTTCCAGCGTCGGCAGTGCCCGGGAGCGGACCGCGACGTCCTTGACAGCCCGCGCGGCGAGCGGCGCTGCCCCTACGAGGCGCTGAGCAAACGATCGCGCCTCGTTCATCAGATCCTCGTGGGGAACGACCCATCCAGCGAGTCCGATTTCCAATGCCCGCTCGGCTGAGACCGGTTCGCCGGTGAGCAGGATCTCCATCGCATACTGCCAGTTGATCCTCTGAGGTAACCGGATCGCGCCGACGATGCTTGGAACGCCCAGTCGGACCTCCGGGAATCCGAACTCGGCCCTGTCACTGGCGATTACGAAATCGCACCAGGTCACCAGCGTCAGTCCATAGCCCAGGCAGTGGCCGTTCACCGCCGCGATGACCGGCTTGAAGATCTCCCAACCGCTCTCGAACGAGTTGAGGGTCGGCTTCTCCCAGAAGCTGCCGGGGAATTCTCCGGCTGCGCCGGTACCGTCGCGCATGTCAGCTCCCGCGCAGAAGGCGCGCCCGGCGCCCGTGACGATTCCTACCCAGGCGTCATCGTCGTCCCGAAATCGGGCGAAGGCGGCGTTGAGGTCGCGGCGCATCTCGGCGTTGATCGCGTTGAGAGCTTCAGGACGGTTGTAAGTGATGGTGGCGACGTGGCCATCGAGTTGGTATGTCGCAAGACTCATGACCAAAGCATGCCTCCACGGGTGGGCACCCTGGAAGGCTTCGATGGTCGGAAGCTGGACCGCGTTCCTCGCGTTCAGCTCATCGAACTCTCACCGCACTGAGCGGACGGCTGTTCGTGTCACACCGTCGAAATACCTTCGAGTACGTGAAGCCCGATGCGCTCCTTCCACCCCTACCAGCTCCATCAGCTCGTAGGCATCATCCGCCGGTACGATTTGACCATTGAGGAGGACAAGTGAACTCTCCCGCTTACCCGATCAACGTCTTTTGGAGCGACGAGGACTCAGCCTGGGTGGCTGACGTTCCGGACCTTGTCTACTGCTCAGCCGTCGGCGACACGCCACACGAGGCCGTCGCCGAAGTGGAGGGTGCCATTGAAGCGTGGCTCGAGGCGGCTCAGTCGAGCGGGCGCCCCATCCCGAAGCCCTCGGGTCGGACCGTTCACGCCTGAGCGGCTAGATCGGCTCGACGCGTCCGGAATACCGGCGGTTGACCGGCCCGTTCGCGCAGGCTGACCCCCCTTGGCCAGGTTGGTACGCTGCGTGTCCAACATGTCCGCTTCCAAGATGTCCACGGAGACGCGCGACGACCTCGGATTCGATCCGGCCGCTTTGAGGGATCGTTACCGCCAGGAGCGAGACAAGCGCCTCCGGGCCGAGGCGAACGACCAGTACGTCGAGATAGCCGGGGACTACGCCCACTATCTCGAGGACCCTTACATCGAGGCGGTCGATCGCGAGCCTCTCCGCGACCAGGTCACGGTCGCGCTAATAGGCGGGGGCTTCGCCGGCCTGGTTGCGGGCGCAAAATTGAAGCAGGCGGGCGTCGACGACATCCGCATCATCGAGAAGGGGGGCGACTTCGGCGGCACCTGGTACTGGAACCGCTACCCCGGTGCGCAGTGCGACGTCGAGTCGTACATCTACCTTCCGTTCCTCGAGGAGACGGGATACGTGCCGACGGAGAAGTACGTCCACGCTCCGGAGATCCTCGATCACTGCCGCCGCATCGCCGCGCACTTCGACCTGTACGACAAAGCCTGCTTGTCCACCGAGGTGACCGGCCTCGAATGGGACGTCTCGCGCTCGTGCTGGATCATCAGGACCGACCGGGGTGACGAAATGACCGCGCGCTTTCTGGTGATGGGCACCGGCCCGCTGCACCGGCCCAAGCTCCCCGGCCTCCCGGGGATAGAGACCTTCCGAGGGCACAGCTTCCACACCAGCCGGTGGGACTACGGCTACACCGGCGGGGATTCAAACGGGAACCTGAGCGGCCTGGCCGACAAGAAGGTCGCCATTATCGGCACCGGTGCCACCGCTGTGCAGGCAGTCCCGCATCTCGCGGAGGCCGCCCAGCAGCTCTACGTCTTCCAGCGCACCCCTTCCTCGATCGACGTCCGCGCAAACCGACCGACCGACCCAGACTGGGCGGCCGCGCTCCAACCGGGCTGGCAGCGCAAGCGAATGGAGAACTTCACCATCCTCACATCGGGCGGCATTGCCGAGGAGGACCTGGTGATGGACGGCTGGACCGACATCATCGGCCGGTTGATTGCTCGGCTACGGGAGCAGCGTGCCGCCGGGCTGGAGGGCAAGGAGGGCCAGGACGCCTTCAGCCCCATAGAGATGGCCGACTTCGAGAAGATGGAGCAGATCCGCTCGAGGGTCGACGAGATCATCGAGGATCCCGACACCGCGGCCGCGCTCAAGCCCTGGTACCGGCAGTTCTGCAAGCGCCCCTGCTTCCACGACGAGTACCTGCAGGCTTTCAACCGTCCGAACGTCAAGTTGGTGGACACCGACGGGCGAGGCGTGGAGCGGGTCACCGAGAGAGGACTTGTCGCGGGCGGGACCGAGTACGAGGTCGACTGCATCATCTACGCGACGGGATTCGAGGTGGGCACCGAGTACACCCGGCGAGCCGGTTACGACGTCACCGGCATCGACGGGATGCTGTTGTCCGAGCGCTGGAAGGGCGGGATGCGCTCGGTTCACGGGATGCACGTGCACGGGTTCCCCAACATGTTCATAGTCGGCCACACGCAGGGCGGCTTCACCGCCAACTACCCGCACCTGCTCGACGAGGCCAGCACGCACATGGCGCACATCGTCCGAGGCGCCCTCGACCGCGGCGTGCGCGAGCTGGAGGCGACGTCCGAGGCCGAGGACGATTGGCTTCAGGTCTTGGCCGACAACGCCCGCAACGTCCGCGCTTTTCAGGAACAGTGCACGCCGGGCTACTACAACAACGAGGGCCGACCTGCCGAGGGTGGCTTCATCGTCAACTCATACGGCAAGGGGCCGATGCCGTTCTTCAAGCTGCTGGCGGAGTGGCGTGAGGCCGGCTCCTACCCGGGGCTCGACCTTCGTTATTAGGACCGGTCGCCGACATGACAAGTGCTGACTGGGGACCAACCCTCGAGGATCTGGCGACCCGGCGCCGCGACGCCGAGGCTATGGGTGGTCCAGAGAGGTTGGCGCGCCACCATGACGCCGGAAAGCTCGATGCTCGCGCTCGAGTTGAAGCCCTTCTTGACCCCGACTCTTTTTTTGAGATCGGCCGACTCGTTGGTGATGTTCCTGCCGATGGAGTGA
>CAZCCS010000138.1:0-7659 GCA_964497005.1 uncultured Acidimicrobiaceae bacterium
AGTGCTGATGGCGAGCCAGGGGCCACCAAGCCGAACCGGTCGCAAAGCGCACCGCGAGATCGATCAGTGGGACCCGCGACCGTACCTTGCAATCTGAGCACTCAACGATGACCGTGCCCGGACGGCGGGGCGCCGTCGAGAACAACGCGGTACGTCCCTCGGCGCGCTTTCCTGGAGCTGTTCGGTCCGGCGCCGGGTCCGATGGAGCACTGAAGAGCGCCCGCTTTCCGTTCGGCTCCACTCGATGCTCGGTCACCGAAAACGCTCATCGATCACCGCGGCCAGCTCGCGATACGCCACGGCAGCGGGCGAACTTGCCGCGTGCTCGAGGACCGACCTGCCGCCACTCGGGGCTTCGGCTACACGAACCGACTTAGGTATCGGTGGCCCGAGCACTTCCAGGTTGTAGGTGTTCGAAACCGATGCCAATGTGTCTTGGGCAAGTCGAGTCCTACCGTCGAACATCGTCGCAACCACGCCGGCGACTTTCAGATCCGGATTGGTGAACGACCTGACGTCGTCGACCGTTTCCAGCAGCTGGCCGACACCCCGATGCGACAGAGTCTCACACTGCAGAGGGATCAGAACCTGGTTGGCTGCGGTCAGCCCGTCGATCGTGAGGATCCCGAGCGAAGGCGGGCAGTCGATAACTATCACGTCGTAGCTGCGCTTGAGCGGCTCCAACGCTCGAGCCAGCGCGTACTCGCGCCCTGTCTTCGACAGAAGGTGGATCTCGGCGCCGGCCAGATCGATCGTAGAGGGGAGCAGCCGAAGGTCACCCACCTTGGTCACGATCTCCTCGATGGGTTGCCGGTTCACCAAGACCCCATGCAGGGACCCCGCCAGATCGTCGGGGCGCAAACCCAACGAATAGGTCAGGCAGGCTTGCGGGTCGAGGTCCACGAGCAGGACGTCCCGGCCGCGCTCAGCCAAGGCCGCCCCGAGTGAGTGAACGGTTGTCGTCTTACCGACGCCGCCCTTCTGGTTGGCAACTGCCAACACGACTGACATCGCCCGATGATAGGGCACCGCTGCTGCACCTCCTCACACGCGGACCGCCACCCTCTTCTGGCTAGCCGACGCGGCCGGGTACCCTCGACAGACCGTGTCTGACCTGCGCAACCCGCCCGGGACCTTCGACGTCATGCCCGCCGACTCCGCCCCCTGGGAGGCGATGGTTGCCGAGTTCGCCGAGGTCGTCGAAGCCGCGGGCTACGGGCTGATCATCACCCCGACCTTCGAAGACATCGCCGTCTTCCAGCGGGTGGGGGAGTCCACCGACGTCGTGCGGAAGGAGATGTACGACTTCGAGGACAAGGGCGGCCGCCACGTCGCCCTACGCCCGGAGGTCACCGCTTCGGTGGCGCGCGCCTACATCCAGCACCGCCCACCGTTGCCGTGGAAGGCCTGGTACGCCGGATCCAACTTCCGGTTCGAGCGCCCGCAGGCGGGCCGGTTCCGGGAGTTCCACCAACTCGGGATCGAGGCTTTCGGGACGGAGGACCCGGATCTCGACGTGGAGGTGATCGCCCTCGGACTGGACTACTTCAGCCGGCTCGGGATCACCCGGGTCGAGCTCCTGCTGAACTCGCTGGGCGACGCAAACTGCCGCCCCGCCTACCGACAGCTGCTCCTCGATTACCTGAACGCGCACCGCGACGAGTTGTGCGACGATCACCGCAACCGCCTCGAGGAGAACCCCCTCCGGGTCCTCGACTGCAAGAGGCCCTCCTGCCAGGCGGTCATCGCCGGCGCGCCCCTGCAGATCGACCACCTCTGCGAGCCATGCCGCGAGCACCTCGAGCGGGTGAAGGCCGGTCTCGAAGCCCTCCAGATCCCCTACACCATCGCCCCGCTGCTCGTCCGCGGGCTGGACTACTACACCCGCACGACCTTCGAGTACGTCGGACTGGCTCTGGAGTCCGCGCAGAACGCGCTCGGCGGAGGCGGCCGCTACGACGGGCTGGTTTCGGCGATGGGCGGCCCGGAGACCCCCGCCGTCGGTTTCGCTCTCGGGATGGAGCGCATCCTGCTGGCCGCGCAAGCCGAAGGGTCCCGGGACGCTTTGGCGGCCCGTCGTGCCATCGACGTCTTCGTCGTCGACTTCGCCGGCGGGGAGCTGGCGAGGAACCTGACAGCCCAGCTCAGGCATGCGGGCGTGCGCGCCGACCGGGCGTTCGACAACCGTTCGCCGAAGGCGCAGTTCAAGGCCGCGGACCGTTCGGGGGCGAGGCTCGCACTGGTCATCGGGCCGGACGAGGCGGCTTCGGGCAAGGTCGGCATCAAAGACCTCGCTACCGACGCCGACCAGGTCACCGTTGACCTCGACGATGTCGTGCCAGAAGTCCTCCGCGTTCTGAGGAGGTAGAGGTGACGATATCCGGCCGCGGGGATGACGACCTCTTCTCTTCTGCGCTCGAAGATCGACTCGCCGCGCAAGCTCCCCTCGCCAGCCGGATGCGGCCGCGCGCGCTCGAAGAGATGGTCGGGCAGCAACACCTCCTCGGGCCGGGACGACCCCTGAGGGCGCTGATCGAGGCGGACCGTCTGTCGTCGGTGATCCTCTGGGGCCCTCCCGGCACCGGGAAGACGACCCTGGCCAGGCTGATCGCCGGCTCGACCCACAAGCAGTTCATTCCGTTGTCCGCAGTCAGTGCCGGGGTAAAAGACGTCCGCGACGCGGTTGCATCCGCCCGGCAACACTTGGCCGAACAGGGGAAGGGCACCATTCTCTTCCTGGACGAGGTTCACCGTTTCAACCGGGCTCAACAGGACGCGTTGCTCCCGTCCGTCGAGGACGGGACGTTGGTCCTCATCGGCGCCACCACCGAGAACCCCTACTTCTCGGTCAACGCGCCGCTCCTCAGCCGGTCCACCCTGTTCCGGCTCGAGCCGCTGTCCGATTCCGAGATCGCAGAGCTCGTTAATCGCGCACTGAAACACGAGGGAGCAGAAGCCCAGCCCGAAGCGGTCGACGCGATCGTGGCGTTGGTGGACGGCGACGCCCGAGCGGCGCTCACTGCCCTCGAGGTCGCCCTTACGATCGCGGAGGGGGCCAAGCTGACCTCCGAGCACATCGAGGCCGCCCGCAACGCCCGGGTGATCCGCTACGAAGAGGACGATCACTACGACGTCGTCAGCGCGTTCATCAAGTCGATACGCGGGTCCGACGTTGATGCTGGTCTCTACTGGCTGGCGAGGATGCTCGCCGCAGGCGAGGACGCCCGTTTCATCGCCAGGCGGCTGGTCATTCTCGCCAGCGAGGATGTCGGCATGGCCGATCCCACCGGCCTGCTGATCGCCGACGCCGCGGCGAGGGCGGTCGAGTTCGTGGGGCTGCCTGAGGCGCAGCTCAACCTGGCGCACGCGGTCGTCTACCTCGCCACCGCCCCCAAGTCGAACTCGGTCATCACGGCTTTGGGCGCCGCTCAGTCCGACGTCAGCTCGCAGCCCGCCGGGCAGGTCCCCGCGCACCTGCGGGACTCCCATTACCGCAGCGCCAGCCGGCTGGGACACGGAGTGGGGTACACGTACCCCCACGACGACCAGCGGGGGTGGGTCGACCAGCAGTACCGACCCGACCATCTCGAAGGACGGTCCTACTACCGGCCGTCCGGGCACGGGCAGGAGCCCGAGCGGTTCGAGGCGTGGCTCCGCGACCGGAGACGAAGGTCTGGCTAACGTTGTTCGCCTTGATAGCGAGCGCCTCGAGTTCGGTCTGGCCGATCGTGGCCGCGGTGGTAGCCACGGCCGTCGTCGCTGTTCTGATCGCCTCCGCAGTGTCCTTGGCGCGCACGGCCGCGGAGCTTCGTTCGCTAGCCGACGAGCTGAGCGACCACGCAGCCGCGGTGCTGTCCGACGTCGAGGTCACCGTGAAGCGAGCCCAACGGGAACTCGATCGGGTGGATGACCTGGTCGGCTCGGCTGAGGTTCTGTCCGAGACGGTCGGTTCTGCCAGCAGGCTCGCCCACGCCGCGATGTCCGCGCCGCTCATCAAGCTGATGGCGCTCCGAGCCGGAACCGCCCGGGCGGGCCGCCGGCTCCGCGGTCGACCCGAGGAGGAGCGCTCCCGCAAGTCCACCCGTCTACGGAGAGCCGGTTAGGTGTTCAAGCGGGCACGGTGGGTCGGCGCCGGCGCCGCGATCGGCGCTGGCACGGTCCTGTGGGCGCAGCGCAAGTTGCGAGGGGTCGCCCAGCGCTACCGGCCGGCGGGCATGGCGGGGGACGCGGTGGACCGGGCGATCTCCCTGCCCGCCGACCTTCGTGATGCGTTCGCCGAGGGCCGGCAAGCCATGCGCGAGCGAGAAGCCGAGCTTCGCCGTAATCACCTGCGACCGGCACGCCGTCCGCGCCATTCTTGAATCAGCCGCCCAATAACTAGGCTGGAAGCCCACATGGACGCCAACACTGTTCGTCGCGCCTTCACACAGTTTTTCGTGGAGCGTGGTCACACCTCGGTCCCGTCGGCCGGGTTGATCCCGCACCACGCCTTGGCGCCCCTTTTTACCAATGCCGGGATGAACCAGTTCATCCCTTACTTCCTCGGCGAGGAACGGCCGCCCTTCCCCCGGGCGACAAGCGTGCAGAAGTGCGTGCGCGTCCGGGGAAAGCACGACGACATCAACCTTGTCGGGCGGACCACCCGGCACCTGACGTTCTTCGAGATGCTCGGCAACTTCAGCTTCGGGGACTACTTCAAAGAGACGGCGATACCGCTGGCGTGGGAGCTGCTCACCACGGTGTTCAAGCTTGACGGTGACCGGCTCTGGGTCAGCGTGTACCGCACCGACGACGAAGCCGACGACATCTGGCGCAGCGCTGTCGGCGTGCCCGCGGAGCGCATCCAGCGGCTCGACGAGGACAACTTCTGGGAGATGGGGGAAACCGGCCCCTGCGGACCCTGCTCCGAGATCTACTTCGACAGGGGGCCTGAGTGGGGGCCCGACGGCGGGCCGGGCGGGGGTGGCGGCGAGGAACGCTTCGTCGAGCTTTGGAACCTGGTGTTCATGCAGTACGACCGCCAGCCCGACGGATCGCTGACTCCGTTGCCCCGTCCGAATATCGACACCGGAGCCGGACTCGAGCGCGTCCTCATGGTGCTCCAGGACACCCCCTCTATCTGGGAGACCGATGTCCTGCGCCCGATCATCGGCCGCGCAGAGCAACTCACCGGGCGAACCTATGGCGACGAACCGGAGGTAGACGTCGCCCTGCGAATCCTCGCCGACCACGCCAGGTCCATGTCGTTCCTGATCTCCGACGGCGTGTTCCCGAGCAACGAGGATCGGGGTTACGTGCTGCGCCGGCTCATCCGCCGGGCGGTGAGGCAGGCCTACACGCTCGGGGTCGAGCGGCCGGTGGCCGCGGAGCTCGTCGGCGCCACCGTGGAGGTAATGGGCGAGGCTTACCCCGACCTCGCGCGCAACGCCGGCTTCGTGTCGGACGTCGCGGATAGGGAGGAGTCGCGGTTCCGCTCAACCCTTCGTTCCGGGCTTGCCATGCTCGAGGCCGAACTGGCCGGCGGTTCGGGGACGGTGTCGGGCGACGTCGCGTTCCGCCTGCACGACACCCACGGATTCCCGATCGAGCTGACCCGTGAGATCGCGGCAGAGCGAGACGCCACAGTCGACGATCCCGGATTCGACGCCGCGATGTCGCGCCAGCGAGAGCAGTCGCGACAAGCGGGCAGAGCCCAGGACGGCGGGGACACTGACCTGCTCGGCACCTACCGCGACCTCGTCGACAGGTACGGCGAGACCAAGTTCGTCGGGTACACCGATGAGACAGCCACCGGCCAGGTGCTCGAAGTGCTCGACGCGGGCGATGACAAGGTGGAGATATTCCTCGACGTCACGCCGTTCTACGCCGAAGGCGGCGGGCAAGTCGGCGATACGGGGGTCATCGAGACCGACACCGGGCGAGCGCGGGTGGTGGACACCACCTATGCGGTGCCCGGCCTGATCCGACACCTCGCGGTGGTCGAGGAAGGGACCGTGCGCCCCGGCCAAGCGGCGTCAGCGTCAATCGACTCCGAGCGGCGTGCTGCCATAAGGCGTAACCACACCGGCACCCACCTGCTGCACTGGGCGCTTCGCCGAGTTCTGGGCGAGCATGTCAAGCAACAGGGTTCGCTGGTCGCGCCTGACCGACTTCGTTTTGACTTCACCCACTACAGCCCGATGACCCGTGAGGAAATCGAACAGGTCGAGGACCTGGTCAACGCTCGGGTGTTGGCCGACGAAGCGGTCACCACCACGATGATGCCCAAGCGGGACGCCGACGCAGCGGGCGCGATCGCCTTCTTCGACGAGAAGTACGGCGACGAGGTCAGGGTCGTGAGGGCCGGATCGGAATCGACGGAGTTGTGCGGGGGCACCCACGTCGCCCGGCTCGGCCAGATCGGCCCGATGGAGATCGTCTCGGAGGGGTCGATTGGTTCCAACCTTCGGAGGCTGGAGGCGACCACGGGCACGGCGACGCTCGAGCGATTGCGGGAAGCCGAACGGCGAGTCACCGACGCTTCGTCCCTGCTGCGGGTGAGGCCCGACGAGCTGACCACCGCGCTCGAGCGGAAGCTGGCGGAGCTCAAGGAGGCGGAGAGCCGTGTGAGGTCGGCCGAGCAGGCCGCACTTGCCGGTCAGGCCCGGTCGCTCGCGGCGTCTGCTTCGAACGGCTGGCTGGTGGCGCGGGCCGACGGGTTGAATCCCGATCGTTTGAGAGACCTGGCCAACCAAGTGCGCCAGCTCGGCTCTCTCAAGACCGTGGTGCTGGGCGGCAGCCCCGACGGTGAGAAGGCCGCTCTCGTCGCGCTTGTCCAGAAAGGCGAGGCCCCGGCCGCGCCGGATCTCATCTCCGAGGCCGCGCGGATGGTCGGAGGAGGCGGAGGCGGCAAGAACCCGGAGCAGGCCATGGCCGGCGGTCGGGACGCCTCCCGACTCGACGAGGCGCTGGACCAGGTGCGGGGGCTGTTGCGGGCCGCCGGATGATTCCCGACGGCAGGGTCGTCGGGTTGGACCTCGGATCCAAGAGGATAGGTATCGCAGTCACCGACTCCGCCCAGAGGGTCGCAACTGGCGCAGCGACGCTGGTGAGGGGCCCCAGCCACGAAGAGGACCACCGCTCGATCGCCGGGGTGATCGAGGAGTACGGTGCAGTCGGCGCCGTGGTGGGTGTGCCCCTCTCACTGTCGGGGGGAATCGGCGCGGCTGCAACCGCGGTGCTCGAGGAGGTGGAGGAACTGAGGTCAGTGCTCGACGTGGTGGTTGAAACCGTGGATGAGCGGCTCACCACTGTGGCGGCGGCCGGCTCGCTGCGGGCGGCCGGACGAAAAGCTCGGGACCAACGGAATCTCATCGACCAGGCGGCTGCCGCGGAGCTCCTGCAGACATGGGTTGAACGCCGGAAAGCGGTCTCACGGTGACCGACCCACAACCGGGACAACAGGATCTGCTGCCCGCGGGCTACGCGGCCGAGGATTGGCCGCCGAGTGCAGGGCCCGCGCACCGCCGTCGGCGGGGAGGGCCTGGTCGGCCGCGAAACCGGGTGTTGAAACGTCTTGCGGCGGTCCTAGCCGTGTTGGTCGTCCTGATTGCGGTCGTACTCGTGTGGGCGAACGGACAGATCAACCCGGGGAAAGCCGGGAAGCTGGTGAGCGTCGAT
>CAZCCS010000139.1:0-7646 GCA_964497005.1 uncultured Acidimicrobiaceae bacterium
CGCTAGCGCCGCTCCCGATCGAGCAGCGTCTCGGCGAAGTGGCGGTGCGGGCCTTTCTGCCCCGGCTGCGTCGTGGCGAGGAGGCCTTGCGCACCTACCGGTTGCCCACGTCGCAACGGGGGCTGTTCGAAGTCGGCCCGGTCGAGGTGCCCAGGGCGGATCCGTTCGGGCTGTGCCGCACGGTCCAACGCATGGGAGCGCCCCAGCGCCTAGCGGTTCACCCCCGCCTGCTCCGGCTTCACCCTTTGCCCACGGGAGCCTCCCTCAATCTCGAAGGTCCCTCCAGTGAGTCATCTCCGCACGGAAGCATCACGTTCCATCGAATACGGGAGTACGCGGTCGGTGACGAGTTGCGAAAGGTGCACTGGCCGTCGACCGCGAAGACCGGAAAGCTCATGGTCCGCCACAACGTCGACACAGCTCAGCCGTACACCGTCGTCGTGCTCGACCTGGATCCCGACCGGTACTCGAAGCAAACCTTCGAAGAAGCGGTGGACGTGGTGGCGTCGGTACTCGCGTCGTTGTCAGCGGGCAAGGCTCCCGTGCAGTTGCGCGTCACGACGGGCGACCGGTTGGGGGGTCCGTTCCAACCGGACGCATCCCTGCTCGTCGACTACCTCACCGAGGTCAAACCGGAACCGGACGCCACAAGCTCTTTGCAGAACGAGTTGATGCTCCTTCGGCGAGACCGCGGCGGAACAGCTCTTGTGGTGGTGACAGGAGTTCTGGAGCCGCCCGTCCTTCCCGCGGCAGCGGCGCTTCGCCGGCGTTTCGACCGGGTGATCGTGGCGTCCATCTCGGACCGCGAGTCCCCCGTCCCCGCCCACCCCGGATTAACCGTGGTCGCCGCGTCAGACGCCAACGAACTCGCCCGCACCTGGAACACACGGGTGGCCCGATGACCGTTCCGAAGTTCGTGCTTCCGACCGGGTTGGCGCTCTCCACGTTCGCCGCGGCGAGTCCTTGGCTCCACGCATTCCGCGTGCCGGACCAGACGGTTCTGCTCATTGCGGCGTCCATAATTCCCGTCGCGGTCACGGCCCTGGTCGCCGGCTTGCTGCGCAGACCGGTCGCGGTGTCGTACGCCGCCTCGGCGGTTGGTCTAGCGCTTCTCCTCTCGGTTGCGTCGGGCTTGCATCTCGGCTCGGTCGGAACCCAACTTGCCCAGGTTCCGGATCGGCTCCTGAGCGAGACCCTGCCGCTCGGCGGCCCGGCTGGAGTGCTCGCGCCTGTCTTGGTGCTGACGTGGCTGTGCGGCGCGGGCGCCGCGGAGCTCGCTTACCGGGGAACCCCCAGAAGCGTTGTCAGCAACATGGCGCTGGCGGTGCCCGTGGCTTTCTTCGTGCTGGCGTACGCGGTCGCAGCCGCCGCCCCCGCCCGCGACAGGTGGGCCGGCGGAGCCTTGTTCGTGGCGTTGGCGCTGACAGCACTTGCCAGACAGGCTGGCCCGGACGTAACCGATCCGGCCAACCGCGTGCGGCGGGAGAACGCGGTCTGGTTCGCGGGGATCGCAGCGTTGGCGATCGTCCTAACCGCGGTGGTGCCGTCGTTGGGTGCACTGTCAGGCAGGGCGGCCTCTCTCAACAAACCCGCGCCGGTCGCGCATTCTGTGATTCTCGATCCTGTCGGGGCGACGGCTTCGTTGCGCGACGGGAACCCGAATGCCCGAGCCTTTCCGATATTGCGAGTAACCACCGACCATGCGATGACCGGCTATCTGGCGGCAGCTGTACTCGACAACTTTGACGGATCGGAGTGGACCTTCGACTCGACGTTCGAGCCGACAGGCGGACGGGTGCCGGCTGAGCCCGCGGCGTCACCCCAAGTCGGCGCCGAGACGGTCCACGTGCGCGAGGCCGTCGAGTCGCCCCTACCGGGCGGCCTTCTCCCCGCAGTCGACCGGGCGGTGCTGGTGAGCGGTTCGCCTGTTGCGGTCGATCGCCCAACCGGGATGATCCTGCCCCGTCGAGTTTCCGCCGGGTCAACGTTCGAGGTGACGTCAACGGCGCCGGCCGAGACACTGACAGGAACGCCCACCGTCGATGGGATAGATACCTCGGTCGCCGCACCGATCGGGGGAGTGGCGAGCGCCGATCTCAGCCTTCCTCCGGACAGTTCCACCGCCATGTCTGCGGCCCGGCAGTTCGTCGCCCGCATAACAGGGACCCGTCCGGCGCCGACGGTCGCGTTTCTGCAGAAGCTGCTCGAGGCCTTGCGTTCGCAGGAGCGGCAGCTCAGCCCCTACGCGGCCGATTCATCGGGACAAAGTCCCAAGTCCGGCGCTACAACGCCCTCGACCGCGGTGGGCGGCGGTGCGGGTCGCCTTGGGGGCACGTCGTTGTCACAGGTGATCAACGCCGTGACCGTCGACCGGAGCGCCACCCCCGAACAGTTCGCGACGTTCTTTGCCCTCGTCGCCAGGGACATCGGCGTGCCCGCCAGGATCGCGACCGGCCTTCGGTTGGCGCAGGGATCGGCCGGCGTCCCAGTGCCGTCGGGAACCCACAACGTGAACAACCACCAAGCCTGGACGTGGCTCGAGATACCCGTGTCGGGAATGGGTTGGGTGGTAACCGATCCAACCCCGGACACGATCACCGCTGAAGCTGTCCCACCTCCCGAGCAGGCGCAGGCCGTGCCTACGACTCTCGCCCCCAACAAGGCCAATGCTGTCCCGAAGAACGCCGCCGCAGGCGGTCACGCCATAGCGAAACCGGTCCCTCTTCGCAGCCGTTCGCACAGCGGACTAACGGAATGGTCCTTGGCCCTCATCGCTGCCATCGGCCTGGTCGCCGTGCTCTCCGTGCTAGGACCAGGGCTCGCGGCCACGAGGAGGTATCTCCGATCTCGTAACCGCCGGTCGGACGATCCGGTGCTGCTCGCAGCCGGCGCCTGGCTGGAGTTGCTCGACGGGCTCAACCGAGCGGGCATGCGGGTCAACCCAGGTTCGACCAGCAGTGAGATAGCGACCGACGCAGTGCGGCATTTCGGCCCCGACATCGACCCCCAGGTGGTCGAGGTCGCCGCGGTTGCCGACCGAGCCCTCTTCTCCACTCTCGATCCGCCGAACTTCGATGAGGCGCTCCGCGCATGGCACGCGCAGCATGAAGTGAGCCGCGGGGTGCTGCGAGGCCTGGAGCGCCGTGAGCGAGCAAGAGCCCTGATGATCGTCGGTTCGAGGCCGCGCCTCCCGGTGCCGTGAGATTCAGGCGCCGAAGCTCCCAACCGGTCGATCTTCTGGCCGGCTACTCGGAATTGAGTGAAATCGGCAGGGGACCGTTCGCCACCGTCTACGGAGCAGTGGAGAGACACACCAATCTTCCCGTTGCAGTGAAGATCTTCGACTCCGGGCCGGAACTGATGGATGTCCTTGCCCGGGATCTGCAGGCGACAGCCGGCCTGGATCACCCGAACATCATCAAACCCGGCCGCCTTGGCTCGACCTCGGACGGGCATCCGGTGGTCGTGTCGGATCTGTGCCATGGATCGCTCGGACACGCGGTCGAGGCAGAGGGACCGATGAGGCCCGAGGACGCTGCCGGTGTAGGGGTGAAGGTCTCCGCGGCTCTGGCTCTCGTTCACGACGCCGGCAACCTCCATCAGAACCTCAAACCCACGAACATCCTGGTGACCCTCATGGGAGAACCGGCTATCACCGACGCCGGGCTCGCATCGGTCCGAATGTCGGTCAAAGCGATTGGTGGAGGAGCCGACTTCACCGCAATCCACGCCGCACCTGAGATGTTCGAAGCAAAGGGTCTGTCGCCGGCGAGCGACGTATACGGCCTGGCCTCGACCTTGTACCAGCTGCTCACCGGGCGAGCGCCGTTCGAGGGCTTCGATGGCGAGTCACCCGCATCGGTAGTGCTACGGATCCTGCGTGACCCTGTCCCTTCTTTGCCACCGGACTGCGGCCCATACGCGCTCGGACAGCTCCTCGAGGCGGCGCTCAGCAAGGATCCGGCGGGTAGACCTCAAAGCGCGGCGGCGTTCGGTGAAGCCCTGCGCGAGATAGCGGCTCTCCAAGGCTGGAGCGTGGTTCTGCCCCAACCTTCGAAGGCGACGGCAGCGCCGGCGCAAACGGCCAGCGACCAGTCGGAACTGGCCCCTCTGTCGCGTGGCCGCCGTGTTGGTCGCCGAACCCGCCAAGGAGTTTCTCCGCCGCCGCCGGCCGAACGCAATGTCGTCCTTCCAGAGGAGTCTCGTCGGAGAAGCATGGACCGCCCGCCTCGACGGTCGTAGCAATCACCGTCGCCGGCGTGGCAGCTTTATGGGGCAACCGCAGTAGTGATGCTCACTGCCGGCGCCGTGTGGTGCCGGCACCAGCAAGGGAGGTAGGCACCAATGGCTGAGAAGAAAAGCGCCTTGTCGGAGTTCAAAGATTTCGTTCTGCAAGGCAACGTGGTTGACCTTGCAGTCGCAGTGGTCATCGCCACATTCTTCGGGGCGGTAATCAGGGATGTGGTCAACCTCATCCTCTCGATTCTGGCGATCCCTGGGTCCAAGAACGTCGACTTCTCGAACCTCACGTTCACCGTGGGCGGCGGGGTCTTCCGGTACGGTGCGCTGATCACCGATGTGATCACGTTCGTGCTTGTGGCGGCCGGGGTGTTCTTCGTGGCGGTACGCCCGATGCGCGAGCTTATGGAGCGCCGGCGGAAGGTTGCCGACCCCGAAAGCGACGACCGACCCTGTCCTCAATGCCTCAGCGAGATCCCCAAAGCCGCGATCCGTTGCGCTTACTGCACCGCTGAGATCGGAGCTGCGGTCTAGGGGTTTCGAACCCCACCGTTGCCGATCGCACCCTTGCCCGCTGGACCGTTGCCAGCCGGTCCGTCGTCGGGTTCCCGACCGTAGAAGAGCCTTTCGACCACCCGGCGGGCGCGCCTCGTCCGGCGGCGGTATTCGTCGCGCAAACCGGTCGGCGTCGTGCCGAAGCTGCGGGCGAGGGTGCTGAGTTGGTGCCCGGAGGAGGGAAGCGAGTCTCCCGGAACGTCGCGCGTCAACCCCAGACGATTCCGTGTCTGCTCGCAGAAGCGGTACGCCTCCATGAGTACGCTCCCGTCCTCAGCACTCACGACCCCCTGCTCGACGAGCATTCGCAACGCCTCTATGGTCCCCGAGGAGACGACGCGGTGCTGGAGTTGAAGCAGTTGCACCGTCCACTCGATGTCCGCGAGCGCACCTGGACCCAGCTTGAGATGGAATGCGGGGTCCTCGGAAGGGGGGACCCTCTGCTTCTCGACCCTGGCCTTGGTTCGTCGAATTTCCCTTACGTCCTCCGCGTCGAACGGGCGTCCCCAAACGAAACTTTCGGCTAGGGCCTCGAACGAATGGGCGACTTCTGATTCGCCCGCCACCAACCTTCCCCGTAGAAGCGCCTGCCTCTCCCAGGGCTGCGCCCATCTGTCGTAGTAAGCGGCGTACGCCTCCACGCTCCTCGCTTGCGGACCTTGTCGCCCCTCGGGGCGCAGCGCGGTATCGACCCGGTAGAGCCCACTGGCCGGTGACGAACCCTCGATCATTCGCACCACAGCCGTTGCAGCCGCCTCGGCGGCCTGTGCTTCGAGCGCTTCGGGAAGCGAGTTGTCGGTTTCGAGGACTCCCGCCACGCGGTTCCGGTACACGAACAGCAGGTCCAGGTCGCTCGAGTATGCAAGCTCGCGCCCGCCCAACCTCCCCATGCCAATGACCGCCAGCGGTACGTCCGGGGCTGCTGACTCCAACGCGACTTCGATCACGACCTCGGCTAGATCGGACAGAGACCTTCCGGTCGCCGCCACGTCGGCCAGGCCCAGAATGTCACGAACCGCTATCCGGAGCATCTCGGCCCGCCCGAACGCAAGGAGCCCCTGCTGCACCGAGGTCTCTCCGAACCTCCATCCCACTGTTCCCCGCGCCCGGGTCAGCAACTCGGGTCGTTGACGGTCCTTGAGCAACTCGCCGGTCGAGAGATCGCCGAGCAACTCGGGGTGGTGCTGGAAGGTCCTTGCGAAGCGTGGTCCGGTCCCGAGCAACTGGCAGAGCTGACGAGCGGCTTCCGGGGACTCCCGGCAAAGTGCCGTCAGTTGGTCTCGGCAGTGAGGGGCCGAAGCGAGTGTCCTCAAACCGAGAAGCCCGAGATCGGGGTCCGGTGAGCCCGACAGCCAGTCGAGCAGGACCGGAAGCATTTGCTGCATCAACTGCGACGTGCGGGAGAAGCCGCGGGTGAGCTCTTTGACCGCTTGGTGGGTTCGCGTCGCGTCCGCAAAGCCGAAGGCGTTGAGCCGGGTTTCGATCGCCTCCGCCGGCAGCGTCCCCGAGGTGGCTCGCACCGAGCTGAATGCTTCGAGCAGCGGCCGGAAGAAAAGGCGCTCGTGAATCCCTCTGACCAGTCCCTGCTGCCTGCGCAGGTCCTCCTCGAATAGGGCCAGGGCTTCTCTTGCCCCGTCGCGATAACCGAGGACTCTGGCCAACCTTGAGCGGCTCTCCGTGGCGGCTGGCAGGGCGTGCACCTGCTGATCCTCGTGGAGTTGCAAGCGGTGCTCGACCGTTCTCAGGAAGACGTACGCCTCTTCGAGGGCTGACGCGTCCGACGCCTCCACGTATCCGCCGGCCGCGAGGGCCCGCAATGCCGGAAGCGTGGACGGAGATCTCAAAGCGGGATCCGCCCCGCCGTGCACGAGCTGCAGAAGTTGGACCGCGAATTCGATGTCCCGAATCCCACCCTTTCCGGTCTTTAGCTCGCGCGTACCCATGCCGCGTCGCGACACCGCCTGCTCGGCCCGGCTCTTCAGGTACCGGACTTGGCGAAGATCGTCGGCGCCCAGCGGCCGACTCCACACCCGGGCTGTTGCCTGCTCTTCGAACCTGTGCCCGAGCTCCACGCTGCCCGCGACGGCCCTGCCCTTCAGCAGAGCCTGGAACTCCCACGTCTCAGCCCAGCGTTCCCAGTACGCGACGTACGAGTCGATGGTTCGAACCAACGGTCCAGCTCTCCCCTCGGGTCGGAGGTCGAGGTCGACTCGCCACGCCCGTCTGGAGAGGTCGAGGAATCTACGGATGTCGGCCAGGTCGGGTTGCGCCGACGCGCCGACGAGCAACACGTCGATGTCGCTCGAGTAGTTGAGCTCGCCCCCACCGAGCTTGCCCATTCCGATTACCGCCAAATCGTCCCCTGCGCCGGCAGACCGGCACGCGATCTGGAGGATCCTCGCTGCCAGGGCGGCCAGGTTGGCGCCGACGGTCTCCAGTTCGTCGAGCGCGAGCAGGTCCCGCGCCGCGATTCGAAGGAGGTCGAGCCGCTTCGCGCGATCCAGGCCGTAGCCGTCATCGCCCGCGAGGGATGTCAGGTCGACGGGCCGGTCAAGCCGGCAAAGCACGTCAAGGGCAGCGTCGTCGGTGAGGCACAGCCTCGAGAGCCAGGGGCTGGCGCCGGCGACGGCGATGAGCGCCGATCTGAGCCCTTCGTCGGAGGCGATCCGGTCGGCAGCCCCGGTGTGGGCGGTAGCCACCCGCTCGAGCAGGAGCGCCGCCGCTCGGGGATCGGCGCTCCTCTCGACCTCGTCCAGCTCGGCCGGAGCCCACGTGGCCATACGACCAGTGTGCCGTCACATTGCCCCGCCTGGGGCCCCAACCCCAGGCCCCCCTCCAGAGGGGCGGGCGCT
>CAZCCS010000140.1:0-7640 GCA_964497005.1 uncultured Acidimicrobiaceae bacterium
GCCGCGAGGGTCGTGAACCCGCCGGCACTTCCGCCGCGGATCAGTGCCCGGCCCCCATCCACCAGCCGTTGCTCGTCCAGCCAATCGATCGCCCGGCAGCAGTCCTCGACATCTGCGATTCCCCACCGGTCGCGCAGTAGATCCCGGTAAGCGCGCCCGAAGCCGGAGCTGCCGCGGTAGTTGATGTCCGCGACGGCGAATCCACGGCTGGTCCAGTACTGAACAGCCCGATCGAAAGCGGGGACCGCCTGGCCGGTCGGGCCGCCGTGGATCACGACCACGACGGGCGGGCGCTCACCATCCGGACCCAGGAAGCCCGCGCTGGCGGGCGGGTAGAGGAGCATGTGCGCTCTCTGGCCGTCACCCGTCGGGAACTCCAACGGCTTGGGGACCGACAACGCGGGTGACTCGAGAAAGGGCTCCTGGCTCCTCCGGAGAACCTCGCCGGCCCCCGTCTGCAGGTCCAGAGTCACCACGGCGGAGGCCTCTCCCGGCGAAGCTGCGATCGCAAGTATTGAACTCCCGCGCGCAGCTAGCGATGCGTAGTAGGAAAAAGGGAACCCTGCTTCTTCGACACGCCCATCTTTGACCGCGCCGGCGTGTTCGATCCCGCCGGAACTCCAAACTGCGACGAGGGTCCCGTCGTCAAGGAAGACGTACGTCGATGCGCCGAACGTCCAGTCGGGCCGGCCGAATTCAGCGTCCATGGGGCAGAGTGGCCTGCCCTCCTCGTTATAGAGGTTCCACCAGCCGCTCCGGTCGGACACGTAATGGAGCATTCCAGTCGGTGACCATCTCGGCTGGGTGATGGACTCTCCAGGACCACCCGCGACCCGCTCGGCGACTCCGGCCTCGCAATCGCCGTCGAGGGGTGCCGTCCAGAGGATGGTTGAGTCCCAAGGCATGTCGGGAAGGTCCCACGTGAGCCACGCGAGGCGCTTGCCGTCGGGTGAGAGGCGCGGCGCTGAATAGAAGTCGTGACCCTCGGCCAAGATCCGCGGCGAAGCGGGGACGTCGGTCGGGACTGCTACCAGGTCGTTGATCACCTCCCCGGACGCGAGATGGCGCTCGCGGACGCAGATGACCCACCTGCCGTCGGTGGTGAAGATCGGATCCGCGAAGCGGTGCGACCCCGCGTTAGCCGTTTCGGGCGTGATGGGCACTGCGGATGACGCCCCTTCCTGAAGCCACAAGCGCTGGTCGGTCCAGTTGGAGAACACCAGCCGGCTGCCCTGGAGGGCGTAGCAACGTCCGCCGTATTCGTGAACCCTCGTGCGCGCGCTGAACTCGGCGGGGATGGCGTCGTGCGGTGGTTCTCCCGGATCGGCCCGGACGATGACCTCCCGACCTCCTTCGGCCGGGCGCGACTCGACCCAGCAAACGGTGTCCCCGTCCACCTGGACCTGGCTGAGCCGGACCACCGCCTCGACCAGATGTTCCGGGGTGACCGGCGATTCCCATGTCCCGTAAGGGGCGACCTGACGTGCCATTGCGGCGATGTTACGGGTGGGGTGGGGAGGTCGAGGCTCGATTTACCTCGGGTCGCGCGGGAGGCCGAGCAGTCGCTCGCCGATGATGTTGCGCTGCACCTGCTCCGTCCCGCCGCCGATACGCGACGACCACTGTCCGACGAACAGCGCGTCCAGGTGAGCTACGTGAGGGTCATCGCTGGCCACCATCCCGCCGGCGCCGCGAACCCGCATGATCAGGTCGCCCATCTGACCGAGGCGCAACGACAGACCCAGCTTGGCGACCGAGCTCACTGGTCCTGGCTCGACCCCTTTGCTCATAGCGGTCATCTGCCGCCAGCCCAGATACTTCACGATCTCGAAGCCGATGTAGAGGTCTGCGAGCTCCTGCCTGATGGTCGGATCGCCGGTGGCGCCGGTCGCCGCGGCGAGATGGCGCAGCCGGGCGAAGCGGTCGCCGCCGAGCAGGCTGATCAGGCTCCGCTCGTTGGTGAGAGTCGTGATGGTTACCGGCCACCCGCCGTTGACCTGACCGACCAGGTTCTCGGTCGGTATCGCCACATCTGTGAAGAAGACCTCGCAGAAGTGGGCCGAGCCGGTCATCTGGCGAAGCGGCCTGACCTCGATTCCCGGGCTTCGCATGTCCACCAGGAAGTAGCTGATCCCCCGATGGCGGTCGGACTGTTCGCCGGTGCGTGCGAGAAGGATCCCGTAATCGCTGTAATGGGCGCTCGACGTCCAGACCTTCTGGCCGTTGACGATCCAGCGCTCGCCGTCCAGCTCGGCTCTCGTCGACAGGCTGGCCAGGTCGGAACCGGAACCCGGCTCACTAAAGAGCTGGCACCACACCTCTTCGCCGCGGAGCATCGGCGGCAGGTACCGGTCCTTCTGCGATTCGCTGCCATGCGCCATCAGCGCCGGCCCGGCCATGCCGATCCCCTGGGCGAAGATCGAGCCCGGTACGTCGAAGAGAGCCTGCTCCTGCGCGAAAATCACCGCCTGGATCGGCGTGCCTCCCCGTCCTCCGTACTCCTTCGGCCAGGTGATGCCCGCCCAGCCGCCGTCGTAGAGCGTCGCCTGCCAGTCCTTCGACCGCCGAACGTGCTCGCGTTCTTCAGGGGAGTACGCGTCCGTCAGCGTCGCAGGAGGCGCGCTCTGCAGCGAGCGTGGCCTTGCGTGCGCGGCGAGCCAGGCGTGCGCCTCGGCGCGAAACGCCGCTTCTTCGGGGGTGTCGTCGAAGTCCAAATTAGATCTTGGTTAGGAGGCTAGTTCTCGGTTACACCGCAGCCCGGAGGAGCGCCTCGTTGGGATTAGCAGGAAGCGCGTTGAGTGGGGTGGCTATCTCTTCAACCGTCGGTCCGAACTGGGCTGCGAGCGGGGCGAGAGCAAACAGATCGAAGTCGTAGAGCTTGGCGGCGTTGCCCGAGAGGAAGGCCCGAAGATCCTCCTCCCGCGTATCGTGGAATAGCTGGCGGAGGTGCTCGCGGGTGAACGGGAACGTGCCCTCGTCGTGCGGGTAGTCGCTGCCCCACATGAAATGGTCGCCTCCGAGCTGCATTTTGGCGAGCACGTCCTCGGGCGTCGGCTGGCTCACGCCGACCCAGCAGTTGCGCCTGAAGTACTCGGTCGCCGACAGAGGGAGGATCATCTCGTCGGTGAAGCGGAGTTCACCAACCGCCTTGTTCTTGCGGATCCGGGCGAAAAGGTCGTCTAGTCGGCGCAGAAGGGGCGGGATCCAGGAGCATCCTGTCTCGGTCATGACGAACTTGAGGCGTGGGAAGCGTTCGAATACGCCGCCGATGAGCATCTGCTGGAAGGGACGCTGCGAGTAGAACGGGACTTCGGCGATCATGAGAACGGCCGACGAAGGGGTCTTGGCGTACTCGGGGGCACCGGTACCCCCGTGGCTCGACACGGGGACCTCGAGATCCTGGCAGACCGCCCACAGCGGGTCGTAATCGGGATGATGCAAGGGCTTGATCCACTTCACGTCCGGCGGGATGTTCGGGACCAGAACCCCGCCCCGCAGCCCGTGCTCCTTGACCCAGCGGACATCCTCGATCGCGTGGTCGATGTCGTTGAGGAAGATCTGCCCGATACCGGCCCGTCGTGCGGGGTACTCCGACACGAAGTCCGCCAGCCAGCGGTTGTGCGCCTGAATTCCCGCACGCCGCCTGGGGTAGTCCTCCGGGCCGGGCGGCGCGGCGAACAGAACGAAGCTCGGGAAGAAGGGAGGAATCGTGTTCGGGAACAGCACCTCCGCGACCACGCCGTCGCGCTGTTGGTCTTCCCAACGCCGTTCGGTGTCCCAATTACGGATCCGCAGATCCGTGTCCTTCAGATCCTTGTACGGGTTGCGGTACTTGCCCCGCCAGGCGTCGAACTCGTCGCGAAACGCGGGGTCGAGGTACTCGCGGTATTGGGCGTGGCTGCCTCCGCAGTGGGTGTCGGCGGAGATGATCGTGTAGCGATCGCTCATCGGTCGTCGGGCCTCCAGCGGTCATCCGGACAGCTAGAAGCTTATTACAGTTTTGGGGGCGCCCACCAGCCGGAATCAACTTGAGGCCAAATCTGTGGAAAACCTCAGTTTTTTATTATCGCTGCGGGGTATGGTTCTAAGCAGCGGCACGTAGTCACAACAACTAAGGCCGCAAAAAGCGAGCCCGGCCCCGGAGTCCCACCCGCCACCCGGCCGGGCTCGTCTCGCGCAAGCGGTTATTCCGAGGGGGCGCGGAGCCGCCGGAGTATCTCGTCCCTGAGAAGGGTCCGCTGCACCTGACCGGTGGCCGAGGTGCGGGGGATCTCCGGCAGTTCCACGACCACACGAGGGTGTTTGTACGCCGCCAGGGATCCGTCGAGGTTCCCGCGAACCGATGCGATGTCGGGAGGAGCTTCACCGGGTGCCGTGACAACAGCCGCCACGACGACTTCGCCCCACGTGTCGTCGGGGATCCCGACCACAGCCACATCGGACAGCCCGGCGATATTGGCGAGGGCGGCTTCCACCTCGGAAGGTGCCACGCTTTCCCCCCCTGTTCGAATGACCTCGCGTAGCCGCCCGGTTATGTACAGGAAGCCGTCGTCATCCATCACCCCGACGTCTCCGGTGTGGTACCAACCGTCCCGCACAGCTGCCGCCGTTTGTTCAGGCAGGCGGTGGTATCCGTTCATCACTGTCGGGCCGCGGTAGAGAATTTCTCCTTGGTCGGTGAGGGCGATAACTCCGGGCGGTGCGGTGCGGCCCACGCTTCCAGCGTGGCCGTAGATCTGGCGCTCGAAGAGGGTCGTGTGGTGCCCTCCCTCAGAAGAGCCGTACAGGACCGAGCGGGTCGCTTGAGGCATGGCGGCCTTGAGCCGATCGAGCAGGCTTTGCGACGCGGCCGATGTGCCGGTATCGGCGTGCAGCACCGACGCGAGCGAGTCGCGTCGCTCGGGCAGGGCGCCCAGCACCCGTTCCCAAACTGCCGGGATGCAGTACATCGCCGACGGCCGCCACCGCCTGGCCGTTTCGATCAGTACGTCGCCGTCGAACCTTGGGCAGATGTGGAACGCGCACCTGTGATGCCACGCCTCCAGGACGTAGTGCCAGCCGCCGTAGTGAAAGAGAGGGAATGAGGCGAGGATCCCTCCGTCACCACGCAAGCCGGCTGCGAAGGTGGAGCCTCCCGGAAACGAACGGAGCCAGCTCGCTCGGTGGCTGACTTCAACGCCCTTGGGGGCCCCGGTCGTCCCGCTGGTTAGGTAGATCACATGCGACGACGAGTCGTCCAGGGCGCCCCGGGCGTCGGGAGCGTTCGGCGTACCGGAGTCGAGCAGGCGCTCGACGCCGACGCTCGGTATCCCAGCGAGCAGCCGGTCACCCGGCTCGAGTCCTTCGCCGGTCACGACCAGCCGCGGCTGGAGATAGTCGAGGATGCCGGCGAGCTCATCCTCTCGGAGCGACGGGTTGAGAGAGGCGAATACGGCGCCGAGTCGCGCCGTTGCGGCGAAGCCGGCGATGGAGCTGATGCACGGCGGCGACCACCAAAGGATCACGTCGCTCTTTCCCACCCCCACGCCGCGCAGGGCGTTGGCGATGCGGTTGGCATCGAGGTGCAGTTCCGAGAAAGTGGCGCTGTGTTCGCCGATAGTTGCCGCGATGGCCGCCGGCTTGGCGGCGGCAGCGTCGGCCAGCAGGTCACCGATGAGTAACTGCATCCGTGGAGAAGGTAGCAAGGCCCATCCACTGAGGTGGAACCGGATTCCAGTCCGAGGGCCTCGGTGGTAGGGTTCCTGGGGTGCAGCGAGAGGTTCTTCTAACCGGAATCGGAGGTCAGGGGATCCAGTTGGCCGCGAAGACCCTCGCGATGGCCGCCACGGCAGAGGGGCGGCAGGTGCTGATGAGCTCTCACTACGGCGGAGAGATGCGCGGGGGGCAGACCGAAGCGTCGGTCATCGTCGCGGACGTCGGCCTGAGAGCCGTCCCGATCCTCGAGTCGTCATGGTCCGCTTTCGTGATGCACGGTCGTTACTTTCCCGGGGTTGCCCAGCGGATCCGCCCGGGAGGGCTCGTCGTGTACAACTCGACCGTTGCCACCGACATCCCCGAGGGTGACTGGAGCACGGCAGCCGTGCCGGCCGGCGACATCGCCGACGAAGTGGGCGCGCCCATGGCAGCGGGTTTTGTCTTGCTCGGCGCCTACGCCGCGATCACGGGGTTGGTGGCAGCCGACTCGTTGGTGGGCGCAATGCGGGAGCTGGTGCCGCCCTACCGCGCCCAGCACGTCGCCAACAACGAGAAGGCCATTCGGGCCGGGGCCGCCGCGGCGAACCCGGTTTCGGAACCGGCCTGGGCGGGTTCGCCGGCGTGACCTCGCCTGTCGTCAGCCGCGGAACCGTCACCATCGACGTGGAACGCTGCAAAGGCTGTGAGCTGTGCATCACTGCCTGCCGTCCCGGGGTGCTCACCATGTCCGGCGAGGTGAACGCCACCGGTTACCACTTCCCCTTGCTTTCCCCGGGCTGCACCGCCTGCCGGGCGTGCCGGGACGTGTGCCCGGACTTCTGCTTCGAGGTTTTCAAGTTCGACACGCCCCAGGTGGAAAGCTGATGGGCGCCGAGCTTTTGCAGGGCAGCGACGCGGTCGCGCGGGCTGCGATCACAGCCGGGTGCCGATTCTTCGCCGGTTACCCGATGCTGCCGTTCACCGACCTGCTCGAGAGCATGGCGAAGCGGATGCCCCTGTCGGGCGGGGTGTGTATGAACGCCGAGAGCGAGATCGAAGCGGTCAACATGACCCTCGGTGCCGGCGCCGCTGGCGCGCGGGCGGCTACCGGTTCGTGCGGGCAGGGCATCGCCTTGATGCAAGAAGCAATCGCGGAGGCGGCGCTCAACGAAGTGCCCTTCGTGGTGTTCAACATGGCTCGGGGGCAGCAGGATTACTTCCAGTGCACCCGCGGGGGAGGTTGGGGTGACTACCGCACCATCTGCCTGGCACCGAAGGATGTCGTCGAGGCTGTGGAGCACACCCAGTTGCTGTTCCACCTGGCCGACCTCTACCGGGCGCCGGTCGTCATGTACGGCGACTATCTGATCTCACACACATACATGAGCGTCGATGTCGACCCGGTCGACCTCGGGCCGTTGCCGCCGAAGGACTGGGCTCTCGATGGCAGCAGGGGAGGCACCGGCAAGTCCCGTCAGATCTGGACCTGGGCCATGGGCAAAGCCAACGATCCCGGGCCCGGACCGGACCTGCACTGGCAGCGCATAGCCGAGAAGTTCGATGATGTAGCGCGCGTGGAGCAGAGGTGGGAGTCTTTTTCCTGCGAGGACGCGGACACGGTGATCGTTTCATTCGGAACCGCTTCGCCCTTCGTCGAGCAGGTCGTCGGCGAGTTACGCGACGACGGCCATCGGGTCGGCGCCTTCCGCCCCATCAGCCTGTGGCCGTTCCCTGAGTCCGCTCTCGCCGAGGCCTGCGCATCCGCATCCCGGGTCCTGGTCTTCGAGGTCAACGCCGGCCAGATGATCGACGACGTTCGCCTCGCGCTCGGCGGGCGGGTGCCCGTTGTGCCGATCGGACGGGTCAGCATCGACTTCAGTGGTATGCGCCAAGGCGAGATTCTCACCGTCCCGTGGATCCGCGACCGCGTGAGGCGAGTGATCGGAGAGGGAGTCATGACATGAGGA
>CAZCCS010000141.1:0-7626 GCA_964497005.1 uncultured Acidimicrobiaceae bacterium
ACCACCTATGCCCTCAGCTATTACCTGGCTGCTCAGCGGCCGTTCATGAGCAAACTCGTGCTCAACTACACCACCTGCGACAACTACTTCTGCTCCTACCTGGGGCCGACCTGGCCGAACCGCTTCTTCCAGCACTCCGCTCAAACCGACCGGTTGGAGGACAGCACGGCCCGCGACAGTTCGTCTCTGCCCGTGAGCCCTTCCGCGCTTCCTGCGATCTGGGATCAGCTCAACCAACCGGGCGGCCCCACCGGTCGGTACTACTTCAGCGACCTGCCGTTCGTGGCGTTCTGGGGACAGAAGTACCTTCCGATCTCAGCGCAGTACCCACAGTTCCTGGCTGACTGCGCGGCCGGGACACTCCCCAACGTCTCGATCGTCGATCCCCGGTTCGAGGACGAAGGCAGCGGAACCTCTGGCGACGACCATCCACTGTCAGACCTGCGCGCGGGAGACGCGTTCCTATCCGAGGTCTTCCACGCCGTCGCAAACGGCCCGGGCTGGGCGCGCACTGTGCTAGTCGTCAACTACGACGAGTGGGGTGGCTTCTTCGATCACGTGGCACCACCGTTGCTGGCACCCGGGAACCAGTACATAGACACCAAGGATGTTGTCCGTGGCCCGAACGGGGAGATCAAAAGCGTCCTGGGAGGTTTTCGGGTCCCGTGCGTGATCGCCTCACCATTCACTAGAGGGAACCCGGATAGACCCAGGGTCGTTTCCACCATGTTCGACCACGCTTCGGTTCTCGCCCTGATCGAATCCAATTGGGGCCTGCAGCCGTTGACACCGAGAGATGCCTCTATCCCACCCGCGCATGCCTCGACTGAGTCGCTCAGCAATCTCGCGTTCGCCCTCGACCTCGCCCGACCGAATCTCTCGGTTCCCGACCTTCCGGAGTTGGCGCCTTTCGTCTCGACCGGGTGCGACGTTCCCGGCGACCCGCAGGGCGGCCCGACGGTCGGCGGCCAACCGCTTCCCTCCGGCGGCACAGCTCAGCCACGCAACTGGGACTCGCTGAAGGCGTCAGGTCTGCTGGACGGCTGGGTCTAGCCGCAGAACGGGCCGCCGATGCTGGGCCTGCAATTAGCCTGGCCGAAATGCGATCCTCCTCGGCGATCACGAATTTGGTTGTCCTCGCCGACACTCACCTCCGATCGGATTCGCAGGGGTCGCTTCGCCGGTGGCTGCCGCCCGCTGCGGAGCCGCACCTGGAAGCGGCCGACGTGATCCTTCACGCCGGCGATGTTCTCGAAGTGGGCGTCCTTCAACGTCTGCGAACCTACGCCACGGTTCATGCAGTGCTCGGCAACAACGACCTCGACCTGGTTGGCTTGCTTCCCCAGACGTTGCTTCTTGACCTGGCAGGAGTCCGCGTAGGGATGATCCACGACAGCGGACCAACCGCCGGACGGGCTGGACGCTTAAAGCGAAAGTTCCCTGACGCGGACGTGGTGATATTCGGCCACAGTCACGCACCTGTAAACGAGAAGGGCGAGGACAACCAGCTCTTGTTCAACCCAGGATCTCCCACGCAACGGAGGGCACAGCCGTCTCACTCTCTCGGCAAGATCCTGATCGGTGACGGCACCATCGTCGATGCGCGAATACTGACGCTCGACTGACCTAACGCAGGGTCGCGCCGCCGTCGACGCTGATCACCTGCCCGTTGATCCACTCCGCATCAGTGGACATGAGGAAGGCGACCATCGCAGCGATGTCGTCCGGGCGTCCGAGGCGGAAGCTGCGCGATCGTTTGAGCACCATCTCCCGGAAGGACGGTTCGAGGCCTTGCTGCACGGTGTCGGTGAGGACCAAGCCAGGGGCAATTGCGTTGGCGCGCACCCCCTGCTTTCCCCACTTCGCCGCCACGTGCCGCACCAGCGCATTGATTCCACTCTTGGCTACGGCGTAAGCCGGCCGCTCCGGCTCCCCGACGAACGCGGCCGCTGAACTGGTGAAAACAAGCGAGCCGCCACCTCGCGCCAGAAGCTCCGGCAGCGCCTGCTGGGCACAGATCAAATGGCCCCGCAGGCCGGTATGGATGGTGCGGTCGAATACGTCGAGGTCGATTGTGGCCGCGTCGGAGTCGTTGCCGATCGTGTCAGGGGAGAGGTCGGCGGCGTTGACGTGGACCGCGTCGAGACCTCCGAAAGCCTTGACCGTTGCCTGCACCGCCGAAGCGACTGACGCTTCGTCGCCGATGTCGAGCTGGAATGCGAACGCCTCTCCGTCCGCCGCTTCGATCTCGGCAGCGACGACTTCAGCCGCGGCTTGGTCGATGTCGCCGACGGCCACCCGGGCCCCTTCCGCGGCCAACCGAAGCGACGTGGCCGAGCCGATCCCGCCGGCGCCACCCGCCATGAGCACGGACTTGCCGTTCAACCCTTTCACGGTTCCTCCCTCCGGCCGGTGTGACCAAGCCAGCCGGCGAAGCTATCAGCGCTCATCGGGCGCGGGCGAGGCCAAGGATCGCAGCTCGCCCTTTGCGACCTTGCCGCCGGAGGCGTGGGGCAGTTCGTCGAGCACGATCAGGCGCTCCGGCCACCACTCCTTGGTCACCCCCTCCGACTGCAGGTGGCCGCGCAGGCCTTCGAGGTCGAGTTCGTAACCGGGGCGCAGGGTCACGAAAACGACCACCCGTTCCCCGAACACCTGGTCCGGTTCCCCGACCGCAGCGGCCATGGCTACCGACGGATGCTTGACCACTTCGGCCTCCACCGCGGGTGCGCTGATGTTCTTGCCGCCGCGGATGATGAAGTCAGACGTGCGCCCGACGACCCGCAGGTAGCCGGCGTGGTCGATCTCGACCACATCACCGGTGAGCATCCAGCCGTCCTCGGTGAAGAGCTGCCCGTTCGCCTCAGCGTCCTGCCAGTACCCGAGGCTGAGAAGTGGGCCCCGGCATCCCGGCTGACCGCGCCCCGGATCGGTGGAAGCGAACAGGCGCACGTGCATATCGGGTATGACCCGGCCGGCGGTAGCGAGCCGCGGTTCGAGAGGATCGTCGAGGGTCGTCCGGCTGAGCGCCCCGGTCTCGTTGGAGCCGTAGAACTGCAGCACGGCCGCCCCGGTCAGCGACTCGAACTGGCGTGCCCGTTCGTAGGGCACCGCCTCCCCGCCGGTGAACATCACCCGCAGGGAGCTCAGGTCCCGGGCGGTGCCCTCGGCCTCGTTGAGAAGCATGATGAACTGGGTGCTGACGCAGCAAAGCACCGTCACCCGGTCCCTATCGATGGACCGCAGGAGAGACCCAGCGGAGAAGCGGGGCAGGACGGTGGTCGGACAGCCGAGCAGGGCAGGTGTGAAGTGGGCGGTCCACAGGCCGAACCCGTAAGGCGCCGGGATGGCTGAAAGGAACACGTCGTCCTCGGACAGCGCCCCGGCCTCGACGGCAACACGGTGGAACGCGAACCAGCGGTTCTGTGCGTGCATCACGCACTTCGGCAGCCCAGTGGTCCCAGACGTGGAGTTGAGCATGAACAGGTCGTCCGGCCCGATTTGACGTCCGGCCGGCGGGCCGCACCCGCCCAACGCTGGCTTTCCGTTGACGAGGATGTCGCCATCCAATCTCTCCGGAACTGCCACGCGGACGAGCGACTCCAAGCCGTTCGCGAATCGGGTGTCGTCAATGCCGGCCTGAGTCAGCGCGCCCCGCGCCCCCGAAACCGCAGCGAGGTGGACGACCTCTGCCGGGCCGGCGCGCCAACCGATTCCGACGACGACCAGCCCTGCCCGCTCGGCCGCGACATACGCGATGTGCACAGCCGCACCGTCGGGGAGAAGGACGACCAGCCGATCGCCGGGACTGAACACGTCGGCCAGCACGCCGGCCAGGTGGTCGGCGCGTTCGTCGTATTGAGCCCAGGTGGTGGCGGTCGAATCCTCGATGAAAGCCACGCCCTGGGGCCGGCTCAGGGAGTTCTCGCGGATCACCGTCCCGATCGTTTTTTCCTGCCACCAGCCTTGGCGGTGAAACTCGAGAACCTCGGCCTCGGAGAAACCCATGCGGTCAGAAGGCGTCCGGATCAGCCTGAACCTCGGCGGGGACCGGGTGGCGGTACAGGCGCGAGGCGTTCTCCCACGTGATCTTGCGGACGTCGTCGCCAGGGAGGTGGCCGATCTCGGCTTCGACGGTGGCCTGGGTGTGGGGCCAGGTCGAGTCGCAGTGGGGGTAGTCGGACTCGAGGAGTATGTGGTCGACCCCGATCCGATCCCGCAGCTCGAATGCGGACGGATCCTCGACTGCGCAGAACCAGAAGTTGCGCTTCAGGACCTCGGCAGGGGTGAGATCGATTCCTGCCCATGTGCCGTACATCGAGTGGTACGAGAGCATGTGGTCCAGGCGGTCCAGCAGCCCGGGCACCCAGCCTATGCCTCCTTCGGACAGGCAGATCTTCAAGTCGGGGTAGCGGACCGGCGCGAGCGAGTACAGCCAGTCGACGGCTGCGAACATGGCGTAGGCGAAGAACAGAACCCCGACCGTGTCGGGCGGAGCGTCCTCGGAGGTGGAGGGTGAAGTGCCCGAGGATCCGATGTGTAGGTTGACGACGGTTCCTGTCTCTGCGCACGCCTCGAGGAAGCGGTCCCAGTGTCCGGTGTGGAGCGACGGCAGGCCGAGCAGGTGAGGCGCCTCGGTGAAGCTAACCGCCTTGAACCCTCGCTCGGCGTTGCGTCGAATCTCCTCGGCCGCGACCGCAGGGTCGAGAAGCCACGGCAGTTGGCAGGGGATGATCCGGTCGGGGTGGGTGCCCGCCCATTCTTCGAGATGCCAGTCGTTCCATGCGCGCACAGAAGCGAGGGCGAGGTCGCTGTCCGGTGTCGACAGTTGCAGGCGCTGGCCGGCGAATCCGGGAAGGAACGAGGCGAAGTTCACCGATGCGTAAACGCCGTTGATGTCCATGTCGCGTATCCGCTCCCGGATGTCCCATGCGCCGCGGCGCATCTCGTCGAACCGGGCCGGCTCGAAGCTGTACTCGCTCACCGGCCGCCCGACCACCGCGTTGAAGCCAACGTTGGGGAACTCCTGCCCGTCGTAGACCCAGGTCTGGCTGCCGTCTGACTTCTCGACCACGCGCGGCGCTCGGTCCGCGAGGCGGGCGGGCACCCTGCCCTCGAATGTGTGCGGTGGTTCGACGATGTGATCGTCCGCGGACACGATCGTGTAGCGGCGCGGCTGGCGTGCTGGTTCGGGCAGGAACGTGACGGAGCGCTGATCTCCCCGGCCGGCGGTGGTGAACGATCCTTTTTGAAGTTCGTCGATCTTTACCATGAGTTCGTCCCCGGTCTCCTAGCTCAGCACCTCGGGCTCGTCGCGCAGCAGCTGGCGCACGGCTCCCTCCCAAAAGACGACCGAGCCCCGTTCGAGCAGCGATGCTTTCAACGCCGACCGTAGCTCGCTGCGGATGGGAAGCACCTGCCGGCCGAGGATCATGGTGTCGTAGGTGAGCCGGCACATGCGGTCGAAGCTCGCGGCCCTGTACACCGCCTCCTGAATGGTCGGCCCGGTGACGATGACCCCGTGGCTGGCGAGCACCACTACGGACTTGTCCCCGATGCGGTCCGCCAGCTCGCGGCCAAGCTCGGCGTCGTCGACCTCACCTTCGTACTCCGCGACGAAACCGAGGTCCCCTTCGAACATCGAACCGGTCTGGTGGGCGATCTCGGGAAGGACACCGACCGCTGCAAGAACCGTGCAGTGATAGGGATGATTGTGGATCACCACCCGCGCGTCGGGGCGGCGACGGTGCAGCTCGGTGTGGATGTGAATGGCTGGAGTGACGTCCCACCGCCCGTCGACGACATCTCCGTCCGAGGTGATCTCGCAGACGTCCGATGCGGTGATCTCCTCCCACCAAAGACCCCAGGGGTTGACCAACATGTGATCTCCCCCCGGCACGGCGACGGTGATGTGGCCGGCGATGTTCTCGCTGAAACCTGTGCGGGCGAGAATCCGGAACGCGCACGCCAGTTCTTGACGCGTGGTCAACTGCTTCCCGATACCGGGCGTCACCCTCGGCGCCCAGCGGGCCAGCCCTCCCGTTCGGCGAGGCCTGATCGGCTCGCAACTCTGGCGGGCGGCGGCAAGCGGGTCGCGGGTGACATCTATCCGGCGGCCGAGGATCAAGGTGTCGCGGTCGGGAGGCCGGTACTCGGGCCAGGAACGTCCGGGCACTTCGGGGGTGCCCGTGCGAGCGAAGCTGGCCCACGCCGACCGCACCGCCGCAGAGAGCCGCTGCGCGTCATCATCGGCGCCGGTGAACACATCCCATCCTGCGCGGTCGAGTGTTCCGAAGGAAAAAGGTAGGTCGATCGCGTGGCAGGCCCCGGGGTCATGTTCGCCTGCAGCGGCCCTCCATGCGAAGGAGTAGGCGTACACCGGGCCGGTCAACTCGGCGTATGCGTCGATGAAGTCCTCCAGAGGTAGGCGCATCACCGCGTCGGTTGCAACGCCGGCGAAGACGTCTGTGCCGTTGACGCCAACCTCTGCGAGGTACGACTCGACCACGCTCAGCATGTCCTCGTCCGCGATCGGCCTGTCGAGTTCGGTCGTCGCCATCCGCCCGAGCATGGACGCCAGCGTCGCGGAGTCGAGACGGGCCATCTTGGCGTTGGCGTAGAGCCGCATCTCCTCTGCGGTCGTACCCGCGATCACCGGCCGGCGGGGTAGACGACGGGACCGCACCGCTGCGAGGGGCAACTCGTCGAGAACGTTGCCGTCGATGGACGGATGGAACGGCATCGATCCGACCGTCGCGCGAAGGTCCGCTGCGGTATCCGATTGCGCGGCGAGGATCTTCTCGACCGGGACCGACTCGAGATCGTCCCGGTTGCCGGGTCCGATGCCCAGCTTGGCGAAGAACACCTCCGCCACGTGTGCGGCCCGGTCGGCGGTCAGCGTCTGGCCGGCTCCCGGACTTTGCAGAATCGCTTGGCCGAAGAGCCCAACGCTCGATCTGCTCGTCAACAGGTGCAGCGCCGCGCCCGCTCCGGCTGACTCGCCGAACACGGTAACCCGGCCCGGGTCGCCGCCGAACGCCGCGACGTGGTCCTGCACCCAGCGCAGCGCGAGGAGCTGGTCGAGCAGTCCGCAGTTGGCGTCGGTCACAGCGTCGGAGGAAAGGAATCCGAGCGCGCCCAGCCGGTAGTTGGCGCTGACCACCACGACCTGTTGCTCGGCGACGAGTCTCGCCGGGTCGTAGGTGTCGAGGCAGGTGCCACCGATGGTGAAGGCCCCGCCGTGCAACCAGAACATCACCGGCAGCGGCGCTTCCAAAGGTCCGGCCGGTGTCCACAAGTTGAGGGACAGGCAGTCTTCGCTGGTGGGACCGACCTCCATGCCCGGGAGCACGCCCGAGAGAGGTCCTCCGGAGGGCTGCGGCGCCGACGGCCCGAACGTGAGGGCCGGGCGCACGCCTTCCCACGGCTGGGCCGGGACAGGAGCCCGGAATCGCCGGCTTGCAATGGGCGGCTCGGCATAGGGGATTCCGAGGAATCGGCCCACCTGGGTTCCGGTCCAGCGTTCGGTGATCGTCGAGCCCTGTAGGGCTCCGACGGCTGTCTTGACCACGAGCATGGGAACCTCCCGTCGCTGTCATTTATATCATTGAGAAGATGACTCAGTTA
>CAZCCS010000142.1:0-7623 GCA_964497005.1 uncultured Acidimicrobiaceae bacterium
CTCGTCGGGCACCTGGGACGCGTACGACTACCAGACGTACACGCTGAGCTGATCTGAGGGCACGGGGGAGGCAGGCCTAAGGCACGGGGGAGGCGGGCCTCCCCCGTGGAACCCCCTCCGTTGCGCGGCATGACCGGCGGCGAATGTGGCGCGTCCGGTGACGGCCGGACTGAATCCGACCTAGGCCCCACCGTGGTCATGAGCTCCGTGTGAGACCACGTTCAAACGGTCCGGCGGAGGGTTCCCTTCAGTCGGGTGTCGGAAGCATCCGCGCGATCATCTCCGGGTAGCTCGCGGACAGCGTGGTCAACGCGGTGAACTCGTAGAGCCCCTCCGTGCCCAGGTAGACGGGCAGCGTCCGGCCAAGACGCATCGGCATGGTCAGGGACCTGCCCACCGCCGAGTGATCCCAGGCGACCCGCTTCACAGGATTGCGTTGCGCATCACCCACGGCGGGCGGCCGGCTGCCGTTCTTCGCGCCGGGTGAGCTGACATAGACCCACTGGCCGGCGTTGCCCTGCAGCTGCACGTGGAACCCGTTGGGGTTGGCGCACGCACGCTTCAGCAGGTCCATCTTGAGGAGGTCCTCGAGCATCGCGTCGACCCGCACCGTCCGCCGCATCCCGCGGTCGACGGCATAGCGCATGAGCAGTCCCCGGTATTCCGGGTGCCGCGCGATGGTCCGCAGCGCAAGGTACGACCGGGTCGAGTACCAGAGAGGATGGCGCAGCAACCGCGCGCCAGGCGCCCAGCCACGAGGGCGGGGGATGGTCAGATTCAAGCGCCTTCCCGCCCGGGCGTTATCGTGGGGCGCTTCCGCGACCGGTGCGGGAGTCGCCGGCAGGTCCATGATCTGCCGCAGAAGGGTGAGGGCGGCTGCCCTGTCGCTCGCGAGGAGGTGACGCACCAGCGGGAACTCGTGAATTCCCGCGGTCCCTACCCAGAACATCAGCCACCTCTTCCTGGTCAGCGCATGCCATACGCAGGGCGCAATGGCCGTGTGATCCCAGACGAGGGTCGTGACCCCACCGTCCAGGATCGCATCCAGCACCTCCTCGCCCCGGGATGCGTCGGGATCCGATCTCTCGATCTCGAGGCTCCGCATGACAAGGACTCCAGCGCCGGTAAGGTGAGGCCGTGCCTTGAAGATCACGCCGGCGGTGAGCCGCGTCTGATGGGCCTGGCTGAGGATCTCCAACTTCATCAGGTCTTCCAGCACGACGTCGAGCGACGGACCGGCGCGATCGCTGGGCGAGAACTTGCGCAACACGATCGACCGGCTGTGCCGGGACCGGAAGATGGCACGGGTGGCGAGGTAGCCCTTCAAGCTGTACCCGCGCGGGTCGCGCAGCAGGCGCTCGAGAAAGGCCGGACCGTGTGCGTGGCTCGAGATCGGTCGCGCAGCAGCGGCTACACGCGCGGGGATCTGCATCTTTCCCAGCTGTTGCTGAAGCGCGACCAGGTTGTAGGTCGGCTGGAGTCGGAGACGGTGCGTCGCGCGCTCCTCGATGACCGCATCGAACCCCCGAGCGAATTCCCGGTACGAGTACCTGCCCGTCGCGACCACGTCGGCGTACGCCCGCTCGGTCATCTCGGTCACAAGGCTGTCGTCCCGAAGCGCGCTCACCACCTCGGCCATGTTCGAGAAGTCCTTGGCGAGCGGTATGTAGTGCTCCCAGGGCTTCACCACGCCCGAGTACGGGCTCGGAAAGAGGACCAATGCGGTCCGCAGTGCGATCGCCTCGAAGATGCGGGGCGACACGACATCTAGCGCGAGGGAGCCCTCATAAGGCTCGAGTACGGCACGGCTGACTTCCTGAAACGAAGCCTCGCGATTGAACTGGAGGTACTGCTCCACGCTGCGTTGCACCTCTCCGTCGAAGTCGGCGATGCTGGCGCCGCTGCCGGTCCCGAGGGTCGCGCGGCAAGAGCTCAGAAACTCAATCCAGCGCCGGCCGTAGATCCGCTCGCTCTCCTTGAAGCTGATATCGCATTTCAGGTGGTATGCCGGCGCCCGCTCGAGCACCCCCGAGGCGATGAGCTGCTTTTCCTGAGCGAGCGTCCCCAGCCAGTAAGGGATCTCCCGAGCGCGGTAGCCGATCTCGACAGGACGCTCGGTCGTGGGCGGCACTGTCAAGCCCATCAGGTTGTCCGGTACGTAGCCCGTCAGCGTCGGGACGCGCACCAGGCCCGGCACGCGCGGGCCGTACACCTTCTCCGCGTCCGGCTCGGGAATGCACGTGAAGACCACGTGGACTCCCATCTGAGCCATGGCCGAGGTGATTTCGCTGATCCAGCGGTACTCGTCCTGGATAAACTGAACCTTCAGGCCGCGGTAACGAGACAGCTGCTCGCGGATGCGCTGGTTGAGGTAGTACTCCGATGAGCAAACCAGCGTGTAGTGAATGACGACCGCGTCGAATTCCTCGAGCCGAATGGGCAGTGGGCCCGTTCGGCCCACCGGATTGAAACTACGGACGCGATGCCGGGACAACCTGCGGAGGGCCGAGATGTGGTCCAGGACCGTGTTGGCGTGGTCGGGACGGTCGTCGCACAGCATGAGCACCGAAAGTCTCGGACCACGCCGCACGACGAGGGCTTCACTCATTCGCGACGCAATATTTTCGACCAAAGAGTGCCAAATCGAGCCGCATCACTTAACAAATGCGGCATGCGGCTGTCGCCGAACCTGGTCAGCTCGAATTGATAAAAGGTCGGGCGGTAGGCCAGCAGTAGCCGGCGCTCGCGTCGAGGAAGCTCGCGGCTCCACTTCTGGCGGAGATTCGCTTCCGCGGTGGCAAGGCCCTGATGGAAGTACGCGTATCGAAGCAGGTTGAAGATAGGTGTCGGAAGGCGTTCGTCCAGCCGAAAGAGGATGGGATCGCTCAAGCGCGGCCAGGTCGCCTTGCGCCTCCGGATGCTGAACTGGTGCCAGAGCGCGGAGAACGAGAGGGAGTTGAAGCTGCGGAGGTGCGTGAACTCCCAGTCCATCTCTCGGTAAGGGGAAAGGTCCTCCTCCCACGGAACGAGGGCGAAGACCCTGGTGTTGGGCCCGCATGCCTGGAAGATCCGCGCGACCACCGCTTCCGGCGAGAGCACATGCTCGAGTACGGCGGAAAGGATGATCACGTCGAAGTAACCGGGCAGGATGGGCAGCTGCTCCGCGTCGGCGCAGACGCGGAGGATCCCCTCCTCACGAGGAATCGACCTGAGATATGGCAGGGCGATATCGAGCGCCACCTTCACCCGGGCGTCCATCTGCATGAGGTGGTCGGCGCTGCCCGAGCCGATGTCGAGGACGCGCTTGCCACGAACGTCACCCATGAATCGGACGAACTGCTCGACACGCGCGTCGCGCCGCCCCTCGAACGGAGTGGCGAGATCATCCCGCGCCAGCGTCTGGTAATTGTCGAAGTACCGGCGACGCTGATCGTCTTCGTAGCGTGGGAGCATCATCGCGATCCCGTCCTGGACCTCATAACAGCGCCGGCAGACGGGGCAGACGAGCGAGCCGCCCTCGGGCTGAAGCGAGTAACCGTCGTCCGCGCAGACGACAAACTCCTGCAGGGTCGCGCCGCTCAATCCTCGATCGCTTTCCATTCGCCCGGGTGCTCGTAGATGCCCGCGAAGGGGCGCGCGCCCGTCACCTCGAACCGGTAGTCGCGGTCGATCAGGTCGTACCAGACAGAGGCACCGACGGGATCGAGAGTGCGGTAGATCGCGATCGCGAACGCGTAATGGCCGTCGCCGATGTTCAGGGGACCAAGGTCGAGCTCGACCCGGAAAACGTCACCGGCCTCGACGATGTAGGAGAGCTGCGGCCCGACGTGGCTGAAGAGCTTTATCCCGTCGATCCGGTACAGCACGGCGGCCGGTCTCACCGGGTATGAGCCGCCGCGTACGGCGCGCACCGCCAGGCGGACGCGCATCTCGTCGTCGAAGCGGAAGACCGCTCGTTCCGCCCCCTCTCGGTCGAGCAACCGGACGTCTTCGATCTGCAGCGAACCCTCCCCGGGCCACCTGGTCGGCCCGGCCGCCTTCCGATCCATGGCGCCGTCGGTGTGAGTCGAGGCCGCCATGCCGTCGCCTGCGGCGGGCTGCGGTGAGGCCGGCGCGCCTCCACCATCGAGCGCGATCTCGAAGCGCGTCGTGGTCATGCCGCCAGGGGTGACGGGAAGCTCCAACCTCTGCCGGTTGACGCCACCCTGCCAGACCTCCACAGACGGCCCTGCCGCCGTCGACTCGTATGACAGCTCGGTCACGTAGCGAGCGCGGGGATCGAGCGCGAAGAGATTGACGCCGACCGAGCCCGTGGCCTCGGCGGCCGGCCCGCCTCGCAGTGCCCGGTAGGTGCTGCCGCCGTTCTGGTGCGGGCGGGACCAGTCCCCGCCGGAAATGACGACATAGGCGTCCTGGAGCGAGTCCGAGTCCTGTGCATCCCCCACGCGGACCTCGGCCTCGAGCTCTTCTCCGCGAAACCAGCGCACCGCCGACGCCTTGAGGCTGGAGCCGGGGGGCACGACGAAGCGAAGCACGACGCTGTCCGAGTAGTGGTCCATACGTTCGCGGGCCAATCGATGGCCGAGGTTGACCTTGGTGTTGCGAGCACGCTGCCTGCGGTCTTCGAGCTCGTGCACGAACTTGCCGTATGCGGTGACGACGTCGAGGCTGTTGCCCTGCATGACGATCCGGCCGCGGTCCAGCCACAGCGCAGTGTCACAGAGACGCGCGATGTGGTCCATGGAATGTGAGACCAACAGGATCGAAGCGCCGCTGTCGACGAGGCGCTGGATCCGCTCGCTCGATTTGCCGATGAAGTACGCATCCCCCGCGCCAAGAATCTCGTCGATGACGAGGATTTTCGGGTTGACCGCGGTCGCGGTCGCGAAGATCAGTCTCGCCTGCATCCCGGACGAGTAGGTCCGGAAAGGCCGATCCATGAATTCGCCCAGCTCGGTGAAGTCCTCGATCTCCCGCGTCGCGTCCGCCAGCTCGCGCGGGCTGAACCCCTGATAGGTCAGCGAAGCCCGGACATTCTCCTTACCGGTGAAATCGGGGTGGAAACCCGTGCCGGCGTCGATCAAGGCCTGGATCTTGCCCTTGACCTTGATCGTCCCGGTGGTCGGGCGCAGGTTTCCCGTGATCAGCTTGAGCAGCGTGGTCTTGCCCGCGCCGTTCCGGCCGATGAGCCCGATCCGCTGGCCCTGCAGAAGCGTGAGGTCGATGTCTCGCAGGGCCCAAAAATCCCGATGGCCGCCCCGGTGCCATGGCATCAACCGGCCGATGCCGAGGGCGTCCAGGAAATTGTCGTACCTCGACCTGAAGACCTTGTAGGCCTTGCTGACGTGGTCAACCTGGATCACGGGTTCGAACGATCGGCTGGTGGAGGCCAACTCAGGGATCTCCGCGATCTTAAAGGCAGGGCCGGCTAGGCGGCCTTTCTAATCGTGTAGACCCCGCCATGGCCCGCGGTCTTCGAGTCGTGCAGAAAATAGCCTTCAGGTGTCTTCACCAGGCTGTTGAGGAATTTCCTGTGCTCATCTCCCAGCCGGGGATCCGCCAGCGCGGCTTCGGCGGTGGATGACATCAGGTCCAGCTCGAGCGTGGCGAAGTATCCGCCGGCGAACTCGGCCTCCAGGCCCGCGGAGCGGCAGAGGGCGAGAAAGGTCGCCGGCCGATAGGGAATGGAGATCGGGCAGTCCTCCCCATCGGTGGCCTTCGAGAAGGCGGTGTCCGTGTCCAGCCCGTGGAAGTCGCCCTGGACCAGCTGCCGTTGATATGCGATCCACAGGTGAAAGAAGATGCTCTCCCGGTTGTACACCATGATGCTGCCCCGGCCGCCGTCGCGCAGCACGCGGGCGAATTCGCGAAGGATGGTCTCCGGATGGCTGACGTGGTGCAGCACGCCGCCGCAGTTGATGTAGTCGACGGACCCGGTCTCGAGCGGTAACTGTGGCGCGCTGTCCGAAGTCTCGATCAGCGCCACTCTCCTGGAATCGATGCCGTGCAGGGAGATGCGCTGGCGGGCGAGCTCGAGCGCGAGATGCGAGACGTCCATCGCAACCACTTTGGCCGGGTTGGAAAACAGGAGAAAGCCGACGGTGTCGTGGCCTGGCCCGCATCCATAGTCCAGGACCGTCTCACCCGAGTGGTCCGAGTAGATACCCATGTATTCGGCGAACAGCGGGTAGATCGACGATCGCCACCGCAGGTATTCCAGCGACTCCGCGACGGAATCGAACGGCGTGGACTTGACCGTGTGCACGCTCCAGTACCTGTCGACCTCCGTCCGCTCGCCAGAGGCCGCCGAGGCGATCACGGGAGCATGCTCGGACCCGAGGGACGTTCCGGCCGGGTCAGACATAGTCGAGGAGGACCTGCTTCGCGCGGGGAAAGAACCAGCTGCCCGCCGCGAAGGTGCCTGCGGAAAGCGCGAAGAGAACGAGGGCCTCGTTCGCCGTCGGCAGCGTGCCCAGCGCCAAAACGTCCTGGTAGGCAAGGACGTAGTGGGCGAATGGGTTCAAGGTGACGAGCAGGTGCAGCTGCGCCGGAACCATTTGCGGCCGGTACGCGATCGGCGACGCCACGAGGGTGATCATCAGCACGGCGCCGATGAGATTCTGGAGATCCCGAAACACAACGTTCAACAGCGAGAGAACCCAGTTCAACCCGGTCAGCGCCATCGCATGCCCGATCCAGATCAGGGGCAGGACCAGCACCGTCCATGACAGCGCATGGTCGAACGCGAGGCCGACCACGATGATCGTCATTCCGATGATCATCGGCGCCTGGCTGCTGAGGACAGGCTTGACCGGAACCAGCTCGATGGGGAACACGGTGTTGGTGAGGAGTGCCTTGTCCGCGAGCACCGACGTGACGCCGGTGGCGAGGGCTTCGGCCGTCATCAGGAAGGGGACGAGGCCGCAGAACACGAGCATCACGTAATGGAAGGTGTCCATGCCGGCGATGTTCTGCACGCGAAAGATCAATAGATAGATTGACGCGTAGATCGAAAGTATCAGGAGCGGAGCGATGACGGACCAGGCGAGTCCGAGGATCGAGCCCGCATATCGCGCGGCCATATCGTTTCGCACCACTCGCAGCAACAGGATCCGGTGCGCGATGAGCGGCCACGCGGCCTGAAGGCGCAGGCCGTCCCAGTCTGTCAAGCGACTCCCGAGCGATCTGCGACTCGTGACCAGGGCGCTCGAGTCAGCCACGGGCACACTCTATCTCAGCCACCCGCGCGCGGCGCCGGCAGTACGTTTACGTACCGCCGGGGCGTCGAATTCAGCCACGAAATTCCTCCTGCCGAAGAGGCGCAAGAAGGCTGCAATTTCGAACGTTTGGCATAGAGTTGCCCGCCGTGACGAGGCCCCAGCTCCTCCGCTTGGCTTTGCCATTTGTCAGCGCCTTGACGCTGTGCGTGGTCGTGCCCTCGAGCCAGGCGCACCACCCTTTCCAGGTGAATCCACGGCTGGCCTCCTCGTCGCCCTGGCTCGACCGCTTCAACCAGTGGCGCGCCAGCACCGGCGTCGGCGCCGTGGTCGAGGACTCGACCTACAGCTCCGGCGACTACGCCCACGCGCAGTACATGGTCATGAACGACCTGGTCACCCACTA
>CAZCCS010000143.1:0-942 GCA_964497005.1 uncultured Acidimicrobiaceae bacterium
CCTCATCGCGGCGAGTTGCTCGATCGGCTGATGCGTGGGACCGTCCTCACCAAGCCCGACCGAGTCATGTGACCAGAAGTAGATGACCTTTGCACCCGACAAGGCCGCCAGGCGCACGGACCCTCGCATGTAGTCGCTGAAGACGAAGAAAGTCCCCCCGACGGGAATCACCCCGCCGTGGAGCGACATGCCCGTCATGATCCCGCCCATGCCGTGCTCCCGGACGCCGTAAGCCATGGCCCGCCCGTCCGGGTTTTCCTTGCTCTGCCGGGCCACGTCGTCGAGCTTCGTGCCGGTATTGCCCGTCAGATCCGCGCCGCCGGCCACCAGCGCCGGGACTAACGGGTAGACGGCGTTCAAGACCTTGTTGGCGGAAGCTCGCGTGGCTATCTTCTCGCCAGGCTGGTCCCAGCTCGGAAGCTTCTCCTGCCAGCCGGGCAGGGTCCCGCTCGACCAGACGGCATCCCACTCGGTTCGGTCACCGGTCCATCCGGCCAAGCGCTTCTCCCACTTTGACCGGGCGCTTTGTCCGCGGGGAATCGCTTCCCTGTACATGCTCAGGACTTCGTCGGGAACCCAGAAGGTCTCGTCGGGGGGCAGACCCATGATCTCTTTGGTCGCTCGTACCTCTTCTTCTCCGAAAGGCGACCCGTGCGCCTTTGGATTGTCGGTCATGTGCGGCGAGGGGTAGCCGATGTGGGAGCGGAGTACGAGCATGCTCGGGCGGTCCTCGACCGCCATGGCCGAGCGGATCGCGGCCTCCAGGGCGTCGGTGTCGTTAGCTATCTCGCCGAGCCGCTCGACATGCCATCCGTAGGCCTCGAACCGTTCGGCGGCGTTGTCGTTATAGGTGATCTCGGTCGGGCCGTCGATGGTGATGTGGTTGTCGTCGTAGATGTAGATCAGCCGCCCGAGCTGAAGGTGGCCGGCGAGCGAAGCAGC
>CAZCCS010000143.1:952-7594 GCA_964497005.1 uncultured Acidimicrobiaceae bacterium
ACGACGCGGCCTCGTGCGAGATGCCCTCCATGAGGTCGCCGTCGCTGCAGATGACGAAGGTGTGGTGATCGATCAGATCCGGGCCGAAGCGTGAGCGGAGCATCCGCTCTGCGGTTCCCAGCCCGACTCCGTTCGCGAAGCCTTGACCAAGCGGTCCGGTGGTTACTTCGATCCCAGGAAGGTCATGGACCTCGGGGTGCCCGGGCGTGCGGCTATGGAGCTGCCGGAACTGGCGCAGATCCTCCAGCTCGACGCCATACCCGGTCAGGTAGAGCATGGAATACAGCAGGATGCAGGCGTGCCCGCAGGAGAGCACGAACCTGTCCCGGTCCGGCCAGTCGGGATCGGTCGGGTCGTAGCTCATGATCCTGGTCCACAAAACGTGGGCCAAAGGCGCCAGGGCCATCGCCGTTCCCGGATGCCCGGAGTTCGCCTTCTGAGGGGCGTCCATCGCCAGGCCGCGAATGACGTTGATGCCTAGCTGCTCCAGGTCGCGATCCGTCATGTGCCAACCCTATCCACGCCCCGGACCAAGGCGAGACAGGGGGGGATTACATAGGTCCCGGGCGGGGCCCCTGACCACAGGACCTATACGGGTGGCAGCAAGGTGAGGGGAACGACGGTCACAGGGCCGTCGGGGAGGAGGCGACAGTGAGCCTCGATGGTCTCTAGTTTCTTGAACTCGAGCTCGCCTCGGACAAGGCGGTAGGTGAACTTGCCGGGCTCGACCTGGAAAGGAGACACGTTCCGAGCGACTTGCTCGCCGTCCTCGTCACGGAAGACCGCCTCGAGGATCCCTTGCCCGTCCTCGTCCTTCCGGCACCTGACCAACACGATCAAATGCGGTGTCAGCGTCACGGGCGGGTCCTGCGGCGCCGGCAGGGAGAACATGATCCCGGTGAGGTCGATGCGTGTCGAGGGCCCGGGTACCTGGCGAAGATCGATGTTCTCGACGAAGAGGGCGGAGACGATGTCCACGGTCAGATGACCGTCAGGCGGCTTTTGCCGGCTGGCGGGCGTTGGCCGACAAGCGTGGCTCGAGGTGGCGCACCGTTAGCCAGCGCAGCTTGCGGGCGGCGCTGATGAACCACCATCCCGGATCGATCTCACCGCGGCCAATCGAGAGCCGAGCCGACGTGGGAGCGGCGTGATGGTTCGAATGAAGCCCTTCGCCGGCGGTCAGCCAGGCCAGCCACTGCGAGTTGGTGGCGAGACCCTTGAAGGGGCGCCGCCCAAAAGAATGGCCGATCGCGTTCACAGCAGAATTCAGTCCCAGGTACACGACGACATGGATGAAGGCGGCGATGCCCACCAGCTCCCAGTTTCCCCAGAACACCAGGGCAAGGAGCCCGATCCCTATGCCGAGCCCGAGTAGCGCATGGTCGAACAGAACCCGGTCCCACCTGTCAGCCCGGACGTCTTTCGCGTACTTCTCGACCATCGATCCGTCCCGGGCCGCTCTGCGGTAGAGAAATACGTTGCCAAACTGAACGGTGGCGAACCCCTCCAGGAACGGGGAGTGAGGGTCGCCTTCGACGTCGGTGAACGCGTGGTGACGGCGATGGACGCCGACCCACTGGCGGGGCCGGATGCCCGTGGTGATCCAGATCATGACCCGACAGGCGAAGCGCAGCGCCGGCGACATGGTTATGGCCCGATGGGACAAGGTCCGATGAAGAAAGACCGTGGTCAGGACGAGGGCGGCCTGGCAGACGGCGAGGCCCACCAGGATTGCGATGACGAAGCCGGGCACGCGTTAAAGCTAGCCGAGTCCCGCGTTCTGATCCCTACACGACGCCACCTGGACCTACGTACCGATTGGGTACACCGATCGGCTCCATTGGGCACACGTTCGGGTTAATGACGGTGGGCGAGGCCGGGTGTGGTCTAGTTTTCTGCGGTTGATGGCGAGGCTGGGCGTCAGGGCGCTGCTAGTCGTCTTGGTGGGAGCAGGCGGGATAGCGACGGTGATTCCGGAGACCGCCGCGGCCAAAAGCGCTCCCGCCGGGACCCAGTCCCTTCTGCCGACCTCCGTTCTGTCCGTTCGCAGGGTGCCAGGCTGGTTGGCAGCTACTGCCGCAACCCAACGGCTCGATGTTGCGTTGCAATCGGTCATCGGCCAAGCCCTGACCGCTGGCGGCTTGCCGTCGGGGTGCCTGATGGTGAGCCAGGGCGACGGGACCCTGTTCGGCTCCAACGCCGACAGCATGTTCATCCCCGCGTCGAACCTGAAGATCCTCACTGCCACAGCCGTGTTGGATCGGCTCGCAGAATCCGACAAGTTCGTCACCAGCGTCCGCTCGGCAAGCCCGCCTTCTGGCGGTGTCGTGTACGGGAACCTTTACCTCGTGGGGGGCGGGGACCCGGACCTGCGGACGTCGGCTTACGGAGGCGGAACCGGGGGCGGCGGAACAACTTTCACGTCGCTGGACAAGCTTGCCGAGCAGGTGCGGGAGTCGGGCGTGAGCGAGGTGACCGGGTCGGTTATCGGTGACGGAAGCCGGTACGACAACCAGCGCATCGTCCCATCCTGGAAGCCGATCTACACCACAGAGGGCGACGTCGGCCCGCTGAGCGCCCTTGACGTGAACGACGGCTTTGTCCCGCAGACGACCACCACGACCTTGCCGCCACCGGCCCCTCGACCGCCAGCCACTCAACCTCCGACGACCCAGCCTCCGACGTCCCAGCCTCCGACCTCGCAACCAGCAACGACCCAGCCACCAACGACCCAGCCACCAACGACTCAGGGGGCAAGGCCGACGCCGACCACCGCACCCCGGGAGACCAGCAACTCCGCGGCGTTGGCGTTCGCTGCGGCAACCGACCCGGTCGCCCAAGCTGCACAGGTCTTCGAGACGCTCTTGCGCAAAGACGGGGTCAGGGTCGATGGCGGGGCACGAAGCGGGTTGGCCCCTGGTGCCACGACGGCAGTCACGTCTATCGACAGCGCCCCCCTGGCCGAAGAGGTGGACGCGATGCTGAACGTGAGCGACGACACCGCTGCGGAGCTTTTTACCAAGGAACTCGGATACCAGGAGTCGCATCAAGGCACCACCGCTGCGGGAGTCGCAATCATCCGGCAGGACCTTCAATCCGACGGGCTTCCCGTGTCCCAACTGGTCCAGGTCGACGGTTCTGGCCTCGACCGCAGCGACCGGGCCAGCTGCAACCTGATCGTGCAAGCGCTGGTGCGAGCCGGGCCTACGGGTACTTTGGCAAAAGGTCTGCCTATCGCCGGAAAGAGTGGCACCCTCGCCGACCGGATGGTCGGAACGCCGGCCCAGGGCAGGCTGATTGCCAAAACCGGAACGCTCGACAACGTGGTGAGCATGAGCGGTTTCGTCCTTCCGCCCCCGGGCAAGCCCGCAACACCGGCGCTCGGTCAGCCGCTCGTCTTCTCCCTCATACTGAACGGTCCCCCCGACACAGTCGCCCAGGACGTCGCCGACAAAGTTGGGATCGCGCTCGCCAATTTCCCGAGCCTTCCGCCAATAAAGTTGCTCGAGCCGCAGACTTCCGGGTAGCTCGATTGTTGCGCGGAAGTGGACCCGACGATAAGGATCGAAAACCGTGACTCAAGCCGGTGCGGACTCAGGGGCTGACAAGGACAAGTCAGTTTCCACGCTCGCGAGGGAGTTCTCCGAGCTCGTCGTCACTTACGCCAAGCAAGAGACCGTCGATCCCATCAGGGACGTCGGTCGTTATGTTGGGTGGGGGTTCGCTGGAGCCCTTCTCATAGCGACCGGGGGCGTGATGCTCACCCTGGCGGCGTTGCGGGCGATCCAGACCGAGACGGGGCGCCATCTCCACGGCGACCTCACCTGGGTTCCCTACGTAGGAGGGATCCTGCTGGCCATGGTCGGCGCCGCGTGGTCGCTGAGCCGAATCTGGAGGGGGTTGCGCTGATGCCGCGTCTGCCGGCAGTGAGCACGTCCGGGGTCAAGGGAAGCGGTCCCGGCGGCCGTGTTGAACTCGTCGACCTCCGTTCGAAGCTCGAGGAGGTCCGCGGCGAGGTAGACGAGAGGGCCGAGGAGGCGAAGCCGGTTGCCCTCGTCGCCGGCATAGCGGGCGTTGTCGTTATCGTCGCCCTGGCTTTCCTGCTCGGACGCCGGCGTGGTCAGCGCAAGTCGACCTGGGTGGAGATACGCAGGCTGTGAAACGGTGACACATACCCGGCGGGGCCCCAACCCCGCCTCCTCCGGAAGCGTGGGGGCCCCATCCCCACGCCCGGCCGTAACACAGACCCGGCGGGGCCCCAACCCCGCCTCCTCCGGAAGCGTGGGGGCCCCATCCCCGCGTCGACGCTGAGTCGGTGAGCCTCGTCGACCGGGCTATCAGCCTCGGTATTCGTCGCGGATGGGATCGCGGCGTCGGTCGGGGTCAGCGGGTTTGGCTCGTGGTGGGCGGCGTGGCCCTCGTCGCCCGGCTGGCTCGGAGCGCGCTACGCAGGGAGCCGGAGGTCGTCATCTCGAAGGAGATCCGGCCGGGGGAGTCGGTAATGGTCACCCACGAGGCTCGCAGCTGAGCCTTCCACGCGACAATGGAGCAGTGAAGGTCGTGCTTCGGAACCCGAAGCGAGAGCTGGAGGTCGCCGGGCCCATCGCTGTGCAGGCCCTTCTGGCGCGCCTCGAGGTCAACCGCGAATCGGTTCTCGTGATCGTCGACGGCACGCTCGTTACCGGGGATGCCACGATCCCCGACGCTGCGACCGTGGAGGTCCGGCCGGTGATATCGGGAGGCGCGAGGTGAAGTGCAGATCCTGCCGGGCGCCGGCCGTGATCGATATTCGGCGGCACAACGCGGGCTTCTGTCAGGAGTGCTTCGTCAAGCACTGCCGGGAACAGGTGGCCAGAGCGATCCACTCCTATCGGATGATCGGGGAGGGGGAGAGGGTGCTCGTTGCCGTTTCTGGCGGCAAGGACTCGTTGGCTCTTTGGGATCTGCTGCTCGACTTGGGCTACGACGTGGACGGCCTGTACATCGGTCTCGGTATTGACGGCTACAGCGAACCGTCTGGGCAATACGCCCGCGATTTCGCTGTGAAACGAGATGCTCGTCTGGTGCAGGTCGATCTGCCGTCCGACTTCGGCTACGACATCCCCACGGGATCGGCCGCCGCGCGGAGAGCACCATGCTCGGCGTGCGGGCTTTCAAAGCGGCACCTGTTCAACAAAGCGGCTCTGGACGGGGCTTACGACGTGCTGGCGACGGGACACAACCTCGACGATGAGGCGGCCGTCCTCTTCGGCAACGTCCTTCGGTGGGATCTCGCCTATCTCGGCCGCCAGTATCCGGTGCTCCCGGCCGGGGAGGGGTTCGCCAAGAAGGTGAAACCTCTCGTCCGTCTCGGTGAGCGCGAAACGGCGGCCTACTGCGTCCTCCGCGGGATCGAATACATCGTGGAGGAGTGCCCGATGGCGGAGGGGAACCGCCACCTGGGTTACAAGGCCGCCTTGAACGACATAGAGACCACTTCACCGGGGTCGAAGGCGGCGTTCTACTTTGGTTTTCTTGATCGTGTGGCGCCGCTGGTGGCGGGGACCGCGGCGGAGGAGCGCGAGGGACTCCACCCTTGCCCCAGTTGCGGGTCCCCCACGGTCAGCGAGGTCTGCGCCTTCTGCAAGCTGGTTGAGCGCGCCGGAGGACGGGTGTGAGCCGGCCGTTCGAGACCGGCGAGCGGGTGCTGCTCTTCGACACGAAGGGACGGCGCTACCTGGTGCGGCTGGAGCCCGGCGGAGAGTTCCACACCCACTCCGGGCCGGTGAACCATGACGAGCTGATCGGCAGAGAGGAAGGGACCGTCGTGCGCTCCACCAGGGGCGCTCGGTATACAGCCGTCCGGCCCACCCTCGCCGAGGTTGTCCTGAAGATGCCCCGCGGGGCCCAAGTGATCTATCCCAAGGACCTTGGACCCATCTTGATGCTGGCCGATGTCTTTCCGGGCGCAAGGGTTTTCGAGTCGGGACTGGGATCCGGAGCCCTCTCGATGGCCCTACTGAGGGCCGGTGCCGAAGTCACCGGATACGAACTGCGCCCCGAGTTCGCACAGCGGGCCCAGGCCAATGTCTCCGGCTTTCTCGGCGCGGCGGCGCTGGACCACTACCACGTCCAGATCCGCGACGCCTACGACGGCATCGAGGGCGTCGGCTTCGACCGGGTGGTGCGCGACCTGCCCGAGCCTGGGACGATGGTGAAGCCCGCCGAGGAGGCGCTGAGGCCGGGCGGGATCCTCGTGTCGTACCTCCCGACGATCAATCAGGTCAGCACCCTTCGTGACACCCTGTACCGGAGCGGGTTCGGCATGGCCGAGACCGTCGAGGTGCTGCAGCGCAGCTGGCACGTCGAGGGCCAGTCCGTGCGGCCGGATCACCGGATGGTCGCCCACACCGGGTTCCTCACCTCCGCCCGGCTCCTGGGATCCGGGGATCCCGAGCCTTGACGGCCCTACCGTTGGGTATCGGTCCCCTCATCGCCCTTGTCCGAATGATCCCCGTCCGAATGACCCCAGTCCGAATGACCACTGTCGCTTAGGGGATGGACCTGCTCGATCTGATACTTGTGCTCGTAGCGGTGGCCGCCAGCGTCGGCGGCTATCGCCTCGGATTCCTCGGCAGGGTCGTCTCCTGGCTCGGGTTGGCG
>CAZCCS010000144.1:0-5363 GCA_964497005.1 uncultured Acidimicrobiaceae bacterium
TCAGCGTGCCCTTCAACGTGGCGCTCGGGCTGACCGCCAGGCGCGTCACGTTCGTACCGTGGAGCGTCGCCGCCGATTACCTCCCAGCTCGCCTTCTGCCCGACGTAGATGTGTTGGGCGACTGGAACGTCGGGATCGTCGTCCAAAGTGCCTGCCGGGACCCAGTACAACTTGCCCTCGGCGCCCAGCATGGGCATCGGACACCCGCATCGTTGACAGAAGGTGGACTTCCAGCCGTCGGACATCTCATATGTCACTACCTGCTCAACTCCTCGAAGCCACCGGAGACTCCTCGCCGCTGTGAGGATGACGGCATTGGAGTTGCTACCGGATACTTTTCGGCACTTGAAGCAATGGCACTGGCCGATATCGCTGTACTTGCCGTCGATCTCGTAGGCAACGTCGCCGCAGAGGCATGAGCCCCGAATCATCTGACCTCCCCTCATCACGGCTTCGGTCTCGCAAGCCGAGTTTCGCAGACCAAGCGAGGTCGGCGGTGCGTCAAAGCCCACCCAGCGCGGTCCTAATCGCCCGCTAGCGGCATACATGATGACGGCCATCGCCGAGCCCGGCGGGGGCGCGAGTCGGCGTTTAGCGTGCTACAGGCCAGAAGATGGTAAGTAGTCGGCTGCCCTGTGAGACTACGGAGGATCGGCGACGTGTGGACCGAACCAGCCGCCGGATCGCGGAGCTCGATGCCACGGCGTTGGCGTACGACCGGCACAGACCTCGGTATCCGGCGGCGCTGTTGGACGATTTCAGGGCTGTCGATGGCCTGGAGCCCGATGACTGGGTGGTCGAGATCGGGGCAGGGAAGGTACGAGCGTCGAGGTGATCCTCGGAGGCTTTGTGGAGGCGGCAGTCGAGGGCCCTGCCGACTTGATAGCAGCCTTCAACTCCTAGCACTTGGTACACCCGATGGCCGGTGTGGAATGTCTCGCTAGGCCTCTTAGCGCGAGTCGTCTTGTCTCCTCGGCGTGGACTGACGCGATCTCGTGGGGACCGGACCGTTTGCCCTTCGGCTGACTGATCTGTCGGAACGACAGTGGGTTGGCCCGGTTGCCCGAGCTCGTGAATGAAGCTGGGCAGGGATATCGGGGCGGTTAACGTTGTAGACAAGGGGCATGGCCATATCGGAGTGGTTCCTGACCGCCGACGAACGGGGCAACACGTTCACGGTCCTGGACGATCGGCATCGGTCTGGGGAGGCGTGGACTTTCGGCAACGAGGTACGTCCACTGGTTCACGGGGCCAGTTACTTCTCGGAGTTGGCCAGGTCCGTACAGGCGATGCGGGCGGGCGACTTGTTGCTTTTCGCGGATTGGCGTGGCGACCCCGATGAGATGCTCGACGGTGAGGGTAGCGAGGTATCGCGGGTGCTGGCCGAGGCGGCTTCTGAAGGTGTGGTCGTGCGGGGTCTGTTGTGGCGCTCGCATTTGGATCGATTGCGGTTTTCCGAGGGAGAGAACCGCAATCTCGGCGAGGACATCGAGGCCGCGGGTGGGGTCTGCCTTCTGGACATGCGAGTCCGGTTCGGGGGTTCTCACCATCAGAAGTTCGTCATTTTGCGCCATCCCGGGCGACCCGAACTCGACGTCGCCTATGTGGGCGGGATCGACCTCTGTCACAGCCGACGCGACGATGCCCGCCACCTCGGCGACCCTCAGAGCCAGCCGATGTCAGCGGTTTACGGGATACGGCCGCCGTGGCACGACATCCAGGTTGCTATACGCGGTCCGGCCGTGGGTGACGTCGAGACCGTGTTCCGCGAACGTTGGAACGACCCGGCGCCGTTGTCTCGTGACCCACTGCGCCGCCTCCGCGACCGCGTCCAAGGTCTCGACGCCGGCCGGCGGACCCTGCCCGACCAGTTGGCGGACCCGCCACCGTGCGGCCGCAAGGTCGTCCAGTTGTTGCGCACGTACCCGGCCCGCCGTCACGGCTATCCCTTCGCCCCGATCGGCGAGCGCAGCGTCGCCCGTGCCGTGGCGAAGGTCCTCGCCCGGGCCCGCCGGCTCATCTACATCGAAGACCAATATTTGTGGTCCCGAGAGGTGGCGACCGAGTTCTGCAAAGCCCTTCGAAGCCGACCCGACCTGCTGCTGATAGCGGTACTCCCCCAGCACCCCGACCAGGAGGGCCGGTTCTCGAAGGCGCCAAACCTGGTCGGCCGCTACCAGGCGCTCCACATGCTGCAACAGGCCGGCGGCGACCGAGTGGCCGTGTACGGCCTGGAGAACCATGAGGGCACCCCGGTATATGTGCACGCCAAGGTGTGCATCGTCGACGACACCTGGGCCAGCGTCGGCTCCGACAACTTCAATCGCCGGTCGTGGAGTCACGACTCTGAGCTGTCGTGCGCCGTGATCGACCAAGACGCCGACAACACGGATACGTCGCCCGGATCGTACTCCGCCTCTACCGTTTCATACGCTTGCCGGCTGCGACTCACACTGGCCCGCGAGCACCTCGACCGAGTCGACGATGCAGCCGACCTGCGCGACCCTCGATCGGCTTTCGAAGCCTTCGCGGCTACCGCTGCCTCCCTTGACAGCTGGTACACCAGCGGGCAAGTGACACCACGGCCCGCAGGCCGCCTGCGCACATACCAGATACCTCAGATGTCGGCTCTGACCAGAGCGTGGGCAACCCCTCTGTACCGCATCATCTACGACCCTGACGGTCGCCCCCGCGCCATGCGACGCACAGGTCGCTTCTGAACGATCCCCTTGACACCCATGTGACATGCTGCGTCCGGTGGACCGGTCGAGTTCCACCGCCTCACCGGACTGGCAGCGAAGGTCAGCCGATGCCCGCTTCACTCGGCCGAGGATTGAGAAGCTGACCCGACGACCGGAGCTGCGCAGAACTGCCGATCCGCGCTAGGGACTCGGAGGGAGTAGCCGTCGGTTTGTGTAGCCAGGCTTCGGTGTGACGGCCAGATCGCCTTGAGGTGTCAGGCTGGAGTGTGGGGGGCCTACTTCAGCTCGACGAAGAGTGCGTGGAGTTCCGTTGTGCCGACGTTCAGGGCCGAATGCTCTTCGGCCTCCCTCCACATAGTGGCCCCCTCTGGGACGTCAACCTCGGCGCTCTGGCCCGACGCGTCGCTCAACTTCACCTTTCCGCCTGCGAGGGCGTACAGGAGGTAGTCGGGATGGGAATGCTGAGCGGACTCTTCGCCTGGCTTCATCCGGACATCCAGCAGGCGTACGCGCTCGTTCTCGAAGAGCACCTTGTAGATGTGCGGTGCGGCCTGTGCTGCCTCTTGCGCCATCGCGGGCCTCCTTTGGGGGGTCGGGCACCGACGGGTCTTTCGCGGGACAGTATTGCACGCCCCATTCCGTCGTCGCTCCTTCTCCTCGACGCCGGTTGGCAAACAGAATCGATCGGCACCAGAGGGGGTTCGTAGCCGCCGGTTGGAGCGACCACTCCTCCAATGGTGGAGCGATACAGATCGCGCGCTCAGAACAGAACCAGGAACGTCCAGCGGGCACGCCGGAATCGGCGACAGCGGACGTGGCTGAGTGCCGGAAGGAGGGCTGCTGAGCCACGCAGATCGTTCAGTAGCCCCAACGGTCAGCCTTTGGTCTCCGCTGTCCTCACTCCGGCGTGGCAGCCTCAGAAGAGACGATCGCCGTAACGGTCTTTCGGCCGAGCCCCGAGATCTCGGCCAGTTGGCGAATCGACGCCCCGGACCGATGAGCGACGCGGATCATGCCGTCGCGGATTCTTGCTTCCTTGGCTGTCCTTGCAGCACTAAGGCCCACTACTGCTAGTGCAGCCCCGATCTCTCCCTCGACTCCACCCCTGTACTTGTCCAACGCAGCGGTCGCCGCGAGGACCTCGTCGTCCCTGTAGCTCATGCTTCCTCCTCAAGCGCGAGAGCGAGCTTGTCGCGAATCGCCATCAGCAGTGGTACGCGCGGTGACATCTCGACCCTGGCCTCGGCCACATTTAGATGCGCCAACGTCATCCCAAGAAGCTCAAGAGCCTCGACGCGTTCAAACTCGACTCTGATCACTGGCTCCATTCTAACCAGCCATGGTCCGTTTCGGACCACACCCCGGAGGCAACGGCCCGGACCACCGATCCACCGATGAGCGGCTGGATAAGGGAGATGCAGATCGCTCCTAGACCGACTTCGTCCCGGCTCGCCGAGCGAGGATGTCTTGTATGGAGCGGGGCATCACTTTCACCTCAAGAACTTCTGGCGGGGGGGTGGGACACACCGGTCTTCCCGGGAGCGGGACTTGGCTGAGAGGCCAGAGGTATCCATCAGCCTCCCCGAAGCAGCACTTCCCGCGCATCCGGGAGATGGGGGCGTGACGTGTCGACGAGCACAGGCGAGCGCTGATCGGAGCCGATCGGGCCAGGACTCGGGTCGGATTGAACGTCCTCAGCATGAAGGAAGGCGGCCACGAGGCCGTCGGGCCGATCGACCTGCAGGTAGTGATTGGCTTCGGGCACGAGGTAGAAGCGGTTCCGGCCGGGCTTGAACATCAGGAACTCGTTCCAGACATGCATACCGACCCGGGGCGGGGAGACCGTGTCGAGCATTCCCCATATGACGGTGGTGCGGAGATCCTGGGCTGATAACGCCTCGAGCCAATCACGCTCGTGCTCGGCACGCTCGGCGAGATACTGGATCGTCTCGTGAAGCACCTTGACGCCGTCCGCATGGACGAACGTGTCGGTGAGTGCTTGGACGTCCGCGTGATCAGCCGGTCTCGGCGGAGAGAAGGTTGTCAACCCCATGCCCGCGGCAAGTCTCTCCGCGGTCAGCACCTCGAGCACTGCGGGTGCCGTGGACTCGTCGAGCACCAATCGCTGGAACTCGGTGAGGTTGGACAGCGGGAGAAAGATGTTCCCGTCAGTCAGGACCAGATGCTCTACGAACGGTGCGGCGCTGCTTTCGCTCTTCTGATCCGTCGTCCCAAGGGCGTAGTTGATCCCCACGCTCGACCCGCGATCGTGGGCCAGAACGACGACCGACTCGGCCCCTAGTACCTCCCGGACGTAGAAATCGAGAAGCTCGGCGTCGCGGGCGAGGCTGTACCCCCACCCGAGTGGCTTGTCGGAGAAGCCGTACCCGGGGAAGTCCAATGCACAGACCCGATACCGGTCCTTGAGGAGTTCCGCGATGTCGAACCAGTCGATGCTGGACGTCGGGAAACCGTGGACGAGGAGCAGCACGGGCTGCCCTCTCGCTCCGGACTCGACATGGAAGATCTCCACTTCCGCTGCACCCGAGTCGCTGGGCGCCCATCGGAAGTACCCTCCCCGCCCCCGCCATTTGTCCGCTCGCCTGTCTTCGCTCATGCCTGGCCTGGCTAGTCAGGTGTCAGGCTGCGACGAGGGCGCCG
>CAZCCS010000144.1:5463-7545 GCA_964497005.1 uncultured Acidimicrobiaceae bacterium
CGGTGAGCTCCTCGTCGCTGATGGGCTCTACTTCGTCGATGACGTCGCTGGCGTCGGCGTACTCTTGCGACAACGCTCTCATTGAGTCCACTTAATACCACTACTCGACCGATCACCGGGCGGAGGTGCACATGGAACCCGCAGCAGGCCCGAGCATGGACCGCCAGCGAGAGTTGGCCTTCGCGCGTCATATGTCCGACCAAGAGGCGCTCATGTGGAACGTCGAGAAGGACCCCTGGCTGAACCCGAGCGGTGCTCTGCTCACCTTGCTCGACCAGCCGGCCGACTTCGACTTGCTGATGAGCCGGATCCGCTACGGCCTGGCCCGCTTACCGCGCTTGCGGGAAAGGGTCGTGCCCGGCTTGGGTCGCCTGTCACCGCCGGTATGGGCGACCGACCCGGATTTCGACCTGGGATACCACGTCCGCCGCCTCAGCCTGCCGGCGCCCGGTTCGAAGCGTCAGCTGTTCGATCTGGTCACCTACCTGTATGAGGAGCCCTACGACCGGACCCGCCCGCTTTGGATGTTCTACGCCATCGAGGGTCTCGAAGACGGCACCGGCGCCCTGTTCGTCAAACAGCACCACTCCGTGGCGGACGGCATAGGCGCCCTTCGAATGGCCGAGATCTACACCGACGTTGAGCGGCACCCGCCCCCTCCGCCCGACGTCGACCTCGAGCGGGTCTTCGCCGAGGCAATCGCAGCGGAGCGCAGTGAAGTCTTGGACGCCGGCGGCGACGTGAGCGACTCCATCATCGACACCACCGTTCGAACCCTCACGCACAACATCCGCCGCCAGCAAGGGATCGCGCTACGGGCAGCGAGCGACATAGTGAAGGTTGCGACGAATCCGACGAGCGTTCCTCGCGGACTGATCGGTGCGATCAAGCAGATCAGGAACACGCTGGATGCCGTAGGCGGAGGTCGCGCGATCGACGCCAAAGCGCCGCTGTGGACCAACCGCTCCCGTCGCCGCCACCTGGAAGCGCTGCGTTTGCCTCTCGAGGACGCAAGAGCGGCGGCGAAAGCCCTGGGCGGGTCGCTCAACGATCTGTTCGTGACCGGGGCCGCACTGGGAGCGCTCGCTTATCACGCCGAACGGGAGACTCCCCTGGAGGCCCTCAACATGAGCTTCGTGGTCAGCACCCGCGCGGACAAAGCCATGGGAGGCAACGCTTTCACCCCGGTCCCGGTTCAGGTGCCCGTGTTGGGAGAGCTCAGCCCGGAGGAACGATTCGGACAGATCCGAGATCTCATAGCCGAGCGCCGCGTCAACGTAAGCGGCCGGGGCCCCATGAGCGCGATCGCCGGCATAGCCAACTTGCTACCGACCTCAGTCAGCACCCGCTTCGCCCGCAAAGAGGCCTCCAAGATCGATCTCGCGACCTCCAACCTGCGAGGCGCTGGTTTCCCTACCTACATCGCCGGGGGTGCCGTTGTCGCGGGGATACCTCTTGGGCCGGTCGCCGGCACCGCCGCGAATCTGACCACCCTCAGCCAGAACGGCTGGCTGGACATGGGCCTGCTGGCCGACCCGGCCGCCATCACCGACCCAGCCGGGTTGGCTCGCAATATCGACGCCTCCTACCGCGACCTGCTCGCGGCCGGAGGCGTGGTGGCCTGAACACCGTTGCGAGGGCTTTGATCAATCGTTATTGCTCTCGTCGGATACGGAATCTCGATTCCGTCGTCGTGGAGCGCCTTTTGCATCGAAATGGCAACCGCCGACCGGACATCCCACAGGCTGTGTTCCGCGACGGAGTACCAGAAGAGAACAGTGAATTCGATGGCGAACTCCCCGAAGTCGGTCACCCAGGCCGCAGGCGGTGGATCGGAGGCCACCGATTCGACGCGTGACATCGCATCGACAAGGCACTGTTGCGCGTGAGCAAGGTCGGTTTGGTAGCCGACGCCGATTTTGAGCGAGAGGCGGCGTGACGGGCTGATGGTGTAGTTGACGATCGGCCCCTCCAGCACCATACGGTTCGGAAGATAAACGTCGAGCCCGTCGTAAGTCCGAAGAAGTACGTTGCGAAGGTCGATGTCGACCACCGTGCCCTCATAGCGGCCGACCTCGACTT
>CAZCCS010000145.1:0-7496 GCA_964497005.1 uncultured Acidimicrobiaceae bacterium
GACGTGGCGCCCGGAACGGCGGCCGCGGCGCCCGCCGGCGTCGGCACGAGGGAAACCACTTCGGCGAACCAGCCAGTGGCGGCTGAGCCAGTGGCTCCCGGAACCTCGCCGGCGGTCGGCGAGACTCAAGCCGGGGCAGCGGAAGGGGAGCGTGAAGCGGCGCGTTCCTCCACCGAAGCGACCTAACTCGCACCTGTACCTGCCATCCAAAAGGGCCGGCCCGATGGGCCGGCCCTTTTCGTTGCGGTGAGGCGGTTCAAGGGCGCGGCAAACAATGCCGAAGGAATACTTCGTGACATTCAGAACTTTTGGGCGCGCCCGGGCGCATGGCGGGAGCCGGGTCCTCGCACTAGGCGTAGTGTTTTCGACCACGGCGTGGGCGGCAGCCGTGGCACTTCCTGGCGCGCAGCCGGTTGCGGGGGCGGCGCCGGCGATCACTCAGACCTGGTCAGTGACCCTGAACGACACCGGCTCGCCCACCGCCACGTCCTCGCCAGTAGTTGCCAACCTGCCCGGCGGACCGGCGGCGGTCGTGGGCGATAGGGCCGGTCACGTCTACGCCCAGTACCTGGCGTCCGGCGCCGGCGTCCCCGGCTGGCCGGTGAACACCGGTGGAGTTCCCGTGGACTCGCCGCCTTCGGTATCGGGTGGTCTGGTGTATTTCGGAGCAGGCAACGCGGCTGATCCCTTCGCCGGCGGCACGTACGCGGTCAACGGCAACGGCGGAGTCGTGTGGCACAACATCGAGCACGATCCGGCGACCAACAACAACCAGCCTCACGGTGTGAGCGCCGGCATCAGCGTCGGGACCCTCCAGGGGATTACGGGCGTGGTCGCACCTTCGCTCGGTCAGAACGAGGACGCCTACAACGCCGCGAACGGCGTCGAGTTGAACGGGTTCCCGTGGTTCACTGCGGACACCGTTTTCTCGACGGCCGCCCTCGCCGACATAGAGGGGAACGGTCAGTCGCAGATCGTCGAAGGCGGAGCCTCCACGGCCGGCATCGCCTACGGCCAGAACTACAGCAATGGCGGGCACATTCGGATCCTGCGCCCCACCGGGAGCACCGGATTCGGACAGCCGAACCAGGGGCTGTTCTGCGCCTACAACACCAACCAGGACGTGATCTCGTCGCCGGCCGTCGGCCAGTTCCTCGGCGGCGGTCAGGTCGGGGCTGTGGTCGGTACCGGCAACGACCAACGCGATCTGGGCGGGTCGGACAACCACACGGTTATCGCGATCGACAGGAACTGCAACCGGGCCTGGCAGGCCACCCTCGACGGTGACACGTCCAGCAGTCCGGCGCTCGCCGACATCCTCGGCAGCGGTGGTCTCGAGGTGATCGAAGGAACCAACAACGGCTCCGGTGGAGGCAGCGTCTACGCCCTGAACGGCGCCAACGGCGGCCAGATCTGGCATACCGGCGCACTCGGCGAGGTCATCGGTAGCGTCACCACCGCCGACCTGTTCAACCAGGGGTACCAGGACGTAATCGTTCCCACCACGGGCGGCGTCGAGGTCCTCGATGGCAAGACCGGCGCCCAGGTGGCGATCGTGGAGCAGGGCGTAGGTGTCCAATCGTCGCCGCTAGTCACCAGCGACCCGAACGGTTCGATCGGTATCACCATCGCTGGCTACAACGGCAGCAACCAGGGCGTGATCCGCCACTACGAGGTCGCCGGATCGAACGGCGCGCTCGTCGCCGAGAAGGGCGCGTGGCCGGAGTTCCACCACGACCCGCAGCTCACCGGCAACGCCGGCACTCCGCCGCCGGTTGTCAACGTGCCGTGCAACCGCCCCTCCTCGACTCCCAGCGGCTACTACCAGACCGCCGGCGACGGCGGGGTCTTCACCTTCGGCAACCTTCCGTTCTGCGGCTCTCTAGGTAACGTCGTCCTGAACGCCCCCGTCGTCGGAATGGCGATGACACCCGACGGTGGCGGCTACTGGCTCGTCGGCTCCGACGGTGGCGTATTCAGCTTTGGGGACGCTCACTTCTTTGGCTCGATGGGTGCGACACATCTCAACGCTCCGGTCGTCGGCATCGCCGCGACACCCGACGGGGGCGGGTACTGGCTGGTCGCATCCGACGGCGGTGTGTTCTCGTTCGGGGACGCCCATTTCTTCGGTTCGATGGGAGCAGTTCGCCTCAACCGGCCGGTGGTAGGAATCGCCGGCGATCCCTTGACCGGTGGCTACTGGATGGTGGCGTCCGACGGCGGGATCTTCTCCTTCAACGCCCCGTTCTACGGGTCGATGGGCGCGGTCCGTCTGAACCGGCCGGTGGTCGGCATGGCTGCAGACCCCCGGACCGGCGGCTACTGGATGGTCGCGTCGGATGGCGGGATCTTCTCCTTCAACGCACCCTTCTTCGGGTCGATGGGCGCCGTGCACCTGAACGCCCCGGTGGTCGAGATGGCCTCCGATAAGACCACCGCCGGCTACTGGCTGGTCGCGGCCGACGGCGGCGTGTTCAGCTTCAACGCACCGTTCTACGGGTCGATGGGGGCTACGCACCTAAACCGCCCGATGGTCGGGGCGACCGGCGCCTGATCCTTCGCCGGCGCTGATCCCGTGCCGGCGGCGGCGCCTGATCCCGTGCCGGCGCCGGCGCCATTCGGGAGCCTGTCCCGCCCGCCGTTTCCTTCCCAGACCCCGCCCGGCAGCAGCTTTGTAACAGGGCCTCCGCCGGCGCCGGCGATCGCGTGACGAAATCGCGCTATGGCGACGTTTTTGTCACAAGATTGTCGCGCCGAGAAAAGTGCGCGTTACAAAAGTGCTGCGGCGGCCGGCGCCGGCGCCGCTTATACGCCAGAGAACGGGCGTAACATGGTCTTGATGTCGGAGGCGTTCATCCCCGAGGCGGACGCGCTGGACCAGCGCCGGGAGGTTGTTCCCGAGCCGGCGGCGACGGATGACGAGCGCGAACCGCCGATCGAATATCCGAAGCGCATCCCGTTCGAAGCGCCCGAGTCGGACGTCCTGGAACAAGAGCAGACGGTCGGCTTCGACGACGAAGACGACCTCCGCTGAACGCCTGACCCTTCGGCCGGATTTCGTTGACCTGATATATCCCCGGGTGTAGTCAAGAACAACGGGATGCTCGGGCAGCGCGCCCGGGAGCACCAAAAGGGGGAATGGGTATGACCGCAGCGGACAATGCCGAACTGATCCGGTCGGGGTACGAGGCCTTCTCGAAGGGGGACTTGGAGACGGTCCAGAAGGTCTTCGCGCCTGACATCAAGTGGCATGTCGGCGGCCGCAGCCAGCTGGCGGGGGACTACGTCGGCTGGGACGAGGTGTCTGCGTTCTTCGGCAAACTGGTCGACCTCTCCGGCGGAACGTTCAACATCGAGATCCACGACATCCTCGCTTCCGACGACCACGTGATCGTGCTCGCCAAAGAGCAAGCGACCCGCGGCGACAACCGACTCGACGTCAACTCAGGCCATGTCTGGCATGTTGCCGGCGGCAGGGCGACCGAGTTCTGGGGGCTCTCCGAGGACGCCTACACCGAAGACGCCTTCTGGGGTTGAGCGTCCCGAGAAGCGCTTCTCTGGCTTGAGGAGCGGGCCGTGTACCGTATACCGGTGCCCGGCGAAACCATGACCGCGTGACGCGCGGCGGCACGTCGGAGAACTCGGAACCGGAGGAGCACCTTCTCCAAGGGGTGGGCGCGCTGCCCGGTGCGGCGACGGTGCACGTCTACGACCACGTCTACCGCCTGGTCCGCCACGCTCTCTTGTCGCGCAGCCTCGCCCCGGGGACCCGTGTCGTCGAAGCGGCTCTCGCCGGCCAGTTGCACGTCAGCAGGACCCCGGTTCGCGACGCGATGCGCCGGCTCGAGGCGGAAGGGTTGCTCGAGCGGGTGCCAGGCGGGGGTCTTGGGGCGGCGGTGTTCAGCGACGAGGAAGTTGCCGATGTCTTCCGCGTCCGATCCGCCCTCGACCGACTCGTCGCCGAGCTTGCCGCAAAGCGCGGCAAGGCCGGAGACTGGGAGCGCTTGCGTGAGATGGCCCGAGCCCTCGGCCCGATCGCAAAGAAACACGGCTTTGGGTCGTACGAGTTCGGCGAAGCGCACAGCCGGCTGCATTCGGCGATCTACGAGGCGGCGTTCTCGCCCCGGGTCGCGAGCATGCTCGCCGACCGGGTCATCGGTCTGGTTGAGATCGCCGGCGGGCTTTCATACCGAGAAGCGCGCAACGAACCTGTCGTCGACCAGCACCTTCAGCTCATCGACGCGCTGGCAAGCGGGAGCGTGCGGGCTGCCAAGGCAGCTGTCGCTGATCACGTGGCCGCTGCGCGGAAGGCCGCAGGCGCGCCCGACACCTGATCGTCAGATCGTCGAGGTCGCCATCAGCTGGGTCGCGATGGCGGCGTACCCGCGGGCGCCGGACGTGAGCGAGTCGAGCGTGATGTACTCGTCCACTTGGTGGGCCATGTGCTCCTCTCCGACCCCGAAACCGATGGTCGGAATCGAACGGGTTCCCGAGAGGTACGAGCCATTGGTGCAGAACGAGTAATGCCTCGGAGCTGCATCGAGGCCCACCGATCCGAGCGCGGCTTGGGCACCCCGGACGAGCGGCGAATCCTCGGGCGTCCACCAGGCGTGCTCGAATTCCGGCAGGGCGAACTCGCCGCCTCTCCACGTTCGGAACTCAGCCTGGACGACCGAGACATCGAGCACTGGCTGCTCCTGCCATCCCCTCCACGCGTCAGCTGCGGCGGCCTCGATCGTCTGGATCAGACTCTCCGGAGTTTCCCCGGGAACGAACCGGCAGTCGAACCGAGCCAGCGCAGAACCGGGAACCGTCGACACCGAGGGATAGGGAAAAGACGCGACGTCGATGCAGGTGATGTCCCTCTTGCCGAGTCGCTCGTGGCGGGGATGGTCGAGACCGCGCACAGCCACGATCAATTCGGCTAACGCGTCCGCGGCGTTGATTCCCTGAGCCGCATGGCCGGCGTGGCAGGACCTGCCGGTCACCCTCACCGACAGCTTCGCCCTACCCCGCTGACCGATGCACAACCGGGTATCGCTCGGTTCCGTTGTGATGGCCCAGGTCGGCTCGAAAGCATCCACGACGCTCGAAAGGGCGGCTCCTTCGATGTCCTCTTCGTTGACGCTGGCGACGAGCGCGATCCTTCCGCTGAACTCGCTCGTCGAGCGGGCCGCCGCTAAGCCGTAGGCCGCGGCCGCGATCGATCCCTTCTGGTCGCATATCCCCAGGCCATAAAGCCGGCCGTCCAGGATGTTTCCCCCGAAGGGGTCGACCGTCCACTTGTCCTCTGAGTGGAGGGGGATCGAGTCGATGTGACCATCGATCAGAAGTCTCGGCCCCGGTCCCCGGCCGATGTAACCGACGCAGTTCCCCACCTGGTCGATCTCGACCTCGTCGAACCCGAGCTTCTCCATCTCCGTAGCAGTCAGCTCGACAGCGGCCCGCTCGGTGCCCGAGACGCTCGGAGTAGAGGCCAAGTCCCTTGCGAATCGGATCAGGGCGTCGACGTCGATTTCGAGGTGCATGGTATACGGTACACCGTCACTCTCTTCAGGTATCGGGCAACAAAGCCATGCCGACGATGTGGACGAGCGGGCGCCTGAAGGTAGCCCCGAAACCATCCGGAATGGTCCGGTTCACACGATCTTCACGAAGCCGAGACGGGCGCGAAATGGGCGCTGTATACCGTACACCGCACCGTGAAATCGCAGCCCCTCATCGACGCGCACGTCCACCTCTACCCGGACGCACATACCGGTGCCCTGGCAAAGGGTAGCTACCAGATCTGGGAGTACGGAGAGGACCCCGGTGTCAGCTTCGACGATGCCGTCGGGGTGATCGAGGAGGTCGGAGACCGTTTTGCCGACCGAGGGTTCGACTACGCCGTGGTTCTGCAGCTCTTCGACGTCTCCGCCGAGCGGAACCGGATCACGAGCGACCCAGATGCACCGGGCGGTAACCGTCCGCTTTCGGATCCACAGGTAGACGCTCTACTAGTGGAAAGGCTCCTTGCCGCCAACCGCTGGGCTGTCGACGCCGCATCGAGGCATCCCATCCTCGCCGCCTATATAGGCATCGACCCTTGCCTGCTCCCTCCGCGGATCATCGCCTCCCACTTGGCCGCAATGGCCAGCCTCGGGGCGCGCGGCATCAAGCTCCACCCTGTCTCTCAAGGTTTCGAGCCGAGCGACGCTCGGCTCGATCCGGTTTACGAGCTGTGCTGCGAGCTCGACCTCGTCGTGCTCTCCCACTCGGGGCCCGGCCATCGCCACGGTGCGACCGCCCGACCGAGCGAGTTCGCCCCTGTACTGGAACGCTGGCCCCATCTCCGGCTGGTTCTGGCCCATCTCGGCGGCGCCGCTTACGACGAGGCGGCGGAGCTGGCCAACGACTTCCCCCAGGTCAGCTTCGACCTGTCGGAGATCATCGAGTGGGTGGGTGCTCCCAATGCCCCGTCTCTCGAGACGCTCGTCCAAATCGTTCAGGACATCGGGGCGGACCGGGTGATGCTGGGATCGGATTTCCCGTGGTACGACCCGTCGGCTACGGCGGACAAGGTGGCTTCGCTGCCCGGTTTGAGCGCGGCAGAGAAGGCGGCACTTCTCGGAGGAACAGCCGTAGAAATCCTCAGGCTCGAGCGGGCCGCTGCGTGACCAACCAACCGTTGACCAAAGCATTGGCGATGGCCTCGGCACTGACCGTCGCCGGCCTCGGCCTAGCCTCATGCGGCAGCTCCGGAAAGAGCAGCGCCTCCAGCGGAGGACCGGGCGGGGGTTCCTTCCCCACGAGCCACACGCTCACGCTGTCGTTCCTCCAAGATCCGGGCCAGCCTCCTGACCCAGCGGTGTACTACGCCGGAGAGGGAATCATCCTCCAGGACAACATGTACGACGGCCTGGTTCAGTACGCCGGCGGGACCGTCTCCCGACGCGTGATTCCCGATCTGGCCACCAGCTGGACGGCATCCAGCGACTCGACCACCTTCACCTTCCAGCTTCGACAGGGCGTCACGTTCCACGACGGGACCGCATTCGACTCGTCGTCGGTGGCGCCGTCTTTCGCCCGCGATGCAGCAGTCAACGGCGGTCCCGCTTACATGGCACAGGACGTGGCCTCGATCACTCCCCAAGGCCCCTACACCGTGGTCATCAAGCTGAGCGCACCGAACACGTCCTTCCTCGACTACCTCGCCTCGGCGTACGGGCCTCGCATGTACAGCCCGAGCGGGCTCGCCGCGCACGCCGGCACCGATCACGATCAGACCTACCTGACTGCCCACGACCTCGGCACCGGTCCGTACACCCTGACCAAGGCACAGGTCGGTGTCGACTACCAGCTGGCCGCATACCCGGGCTACTGGGGCACGAAGCCCTATTACACGACCGTAGACCTGCCGGTCATCGACAACCTCACCACTGAGGAGCTCGAGTTCCAGCACGGGCAGATCGCAGCCATCCTGCACGACTTGACCAGCCAGGCGATCAACTCCTACA
>CAZCCS010000146.1:0-7374 GCA_964497005.1 uncultured Acidimicrobiaceae bacterium
CGCTTCGACTTCGACTCGGTGCTTCTGCCCTACAACTTCACGCTTCTCTCGGACGACTCCTACCGGCGCGCAGTCCAGGACCTTCTGGCTGTCTGTGAGCAAAGACGGGTTGCCGTGCAGACGATCAAGTCGGTGGCTCGCAGACGCTGGACCGACTCGTCTGAGCCGCACTTCAGTTGGTACGAGCCGATCACCGACGCCGCGGCGCTGGGTCGCGCCGTCCGCTGGGTGCTGGCCGTGCCCGGGGTGTTCCTCGTCTCCTCTAGTGACGCCCGGCTGCTCCGGCCGATCCTCGAGTCGGCGACGAGCAACGAGCCGCCGCCTTCGGACGAAGCTATGCGCCACGACACCCAGGAGATCGGCGTGCAGCCTCTCTTCGACGGTGGACCGCTCGAGCGGATCTGACGGCCCATTGTCCTTCTGCCACTCCTCCCCTCAGCGGCCAAGCTCGAGTAGTTGAATATGGCGAAGGCGCAAGTCGTCACGAGGCTCCAACGCCCGGGAGGTTCCACGAGATGATCCTCACCCAGCACTATCTCGCCTGTCTATCGCACGCCTCGTACCTGATCGCCGACGAGACCACTGGGCGCGCCGCCGTCGTCGATCCCCGCCGGGACATCGGCGCCTACCTCGACGAGGCCGCCCACCGCAGCCTGCGGATCGACTGGGTCATCGAGACGCACCTGCACGCCGATTTTCTGTCCGGGCATTTGGAGCTGGCCGATCGCACCGGGGCGGCCATCTGCTACGGGCAGGGCGCCGAAGTCGAGTTCCCAGTCGAGCTGTTAAGCGACGGTCAACGCCTGTCACTGGGCGAGGTGACCCTTGAGATCCTGGCGACGCCGGGACACACGCCGGAATCGATCTGCGTCGTCGTCTACGAGCACGCAGACGATTCGGAGCCCTACGGGGTCCTCACGGGGGACACGCTCTTTGTCGGTGACGTCGGACGTCCCGACCTGCTGGCTTCGGCTGGCGGGGACCTCTCCGCCGAGATGTTGGCTCGGCACCTCTACCGCTCCTTGCACAACAAGCTTCTCACGCTCCCCGATCAGACCCGGGTCTTCCCGGCCCACGGGGCCGGCTCGGCCTGCGGCAAGGCGCTGTCCTCGGAAACTAGCTCCACACTCGGCGAGCAACGGCGGGTGAACTATGCCCTGCAGCCGATGAGCGAGGACACGTTCGTCGCGGTGGTCACCGAAGGTCAACCGACCAGACCCCACTATTTCGAATTCGACGCCCGGCGCAACCGCCAGCTGCGCCCACTACTGGAAGAGACTGGTGAACCACCGCTGCTCGATCTGGAGGAGGTCCTGGACCGCCGGACAGGCGGTGCGGTGCTCGTCGACGCCCGCGAGCCTACGGACTTCGCTGCCGGCCACATCACCGGCGCGGTAAACGTCGGCCTTCAGGGTCGCTTCGCCGAGTGGGCGGGTGATGTGCTGTCCCCGGACAGGGACATCGTTTTGGTCGGCGATCCCACGGTGGCCCTGGAGGCCAAGGTCCGCCTGGCCCGCATTGGGTACGACCGCGTGGTGGGCCAGCTGCGCGACCCGGCCCAAGTCTTCGTCAACCGAGCCGACTTGCTCGAAGTCAGCTCGCGCCTCACCATCGAACAGCTGGCCGAGTTGCGCGGCCTCGAACCTACCCTGCAGGTGATCGACGTGCGCAGCCCGGCTGAGACCGCGGCTGGCACCTTGCCCGGGGCGCGTGAAATCCCCCTCGCTGTTCTGGCCGACTCGCTGACCGGGCTCGACGCGGCCGCATCGACCCTCGTCTTCTGCGCCAGCGGATACCGATCGCTGGTCGCTGCCAGCGTCCTGGCCGAAGCAGGCTTCACCGACGTCGCCGATCTACTCGGCGGCTACCAGGCGTGGGAGACCGCCGGCCTGCCGGTCACCAAGCCCGGAGCAGTCGAGGCCCGCGGCCCCACACCGCAGGTGAGCGCCCGCGCTGCCCACGGCCTCGTCGAAGCTGGAGCTCTTCTCCTCGACGTACGCGAACCAGACGAGTGGCGAACGGGCCACGCTCCTGCGGCGGCTCTCATGTCGATGGCGTCGGTCCGTGACCGACACCACGAGCTACCCCACGACCGGCGGATCGTCGTGATGTGCCGCTCGGGCGGGCGGTCTGCCGCGGTGACCGACTCGCTCATCGCGGCTGGCTTCGACGCTGTCAATTTGGCGGGAGGAATCTGCGCATGGCAAGCGGCGGGACTGCCGGTGATCACCGACCCCGACGCCGGCCTCGTCGTTCACAAGACCAGCCCTTTGAACTGCGAGACCTCCATCGGCGCCTTGATCGGCGGAGTAGTGATGCCCAACGCGCGCTTCTATGTGCGCAACCACTTCCCCACGCCCATCGTCGATCTGGGTAGCTGGCACCTGGAGGTCGCCGGGCTGTTAGAACGGCCGCTGAAGGCTAGCTACCGCGATCTGCGCAACATGGTCTCCCATACGATGGTCGTGACGCTGGAATGCGCGGGCAACGGGCGGTCCATGTTCAGCCCGCCCGTCGAGGGCGAACAATGGCGACTCGGAGCCGTCAGCACTGCCGAATGGACCGGTGTGCCGCTCATCGAGATCCTTGATCGTGTTGGGCCTACCCCTTCGGCGAAGACCGTCATCTTCCGGGGTGCCGACAAAGGCACGGTCGAAGCGCACTCCGAGCCGATCTGGTTCACACGCGCCCTCAGCCTCGACGAGGCGCGGAACAGCGGGGCCTTGCTCGCCTACGCGATGAACGGCGAACCTCTCCCAGTCGAGCACGGCTACCCGCTGCGGCTGATCGTCCCCGGCTGGTACGCCGTCGCTTCCGTCAAGTGGCTCACCAACATCCAGGTCACCGATTCCGCGTTCGAGGGCTTCTACCAAACCGAACGCTACGTATACGAACGCCAGCGAGACGGCCAAACCGTCTTGGAGCCCGTCCGGCTCCAGCGGGTGCGTTGCCTTATCACCGAACCGCAATCCGACGAGGAGCTCCCCGTCGGCGAGATCACCGTCCGCGGCGTCGCCTGGTCGGGAGCGGCGCCGATCGCCACCGTCGAAGTCAGCATCGGCGAGGGGCCGTGGCAGACCGCCCGTCTGATAGGCGACCGACCCCGCCACAGCTGGCAATGGTGGGAGCTGCGCACCCGCATCGAAGAGATCGGCCCTACCACCCTACGGGCTCGCGCCACCGACCTCACCGGGCGAAGCCAGCCCAACCAGCCGGAATGGAACCGCCTCGGATATGGCGCCAACGCAATCCAAACGGTGCCCATTCGACTCAGCGGGCCTCCCTGTTGAAGGAACCCTGCCAGCAATCGAGGGAGACGTGGATCAGCGCGGCTTCACCCAATGGCGCCGGCTGCCCGTAGAGCAGCTAGCGGCTCACCGTCGATCCCAGCCCACTCGGCCAGCACCTCGTCGGTGTGCTCGCCAGCCCTGGGTGGTCCGCTCCGGATCGACCCTGGGGTTGCGCTGAATCGAGGTGCAGGCGCCGGCTGCACCGTGTCATCCACCACGACGTATCCGGATCGCGCTGAGTTGTGGGGATGGGCGGCAACCTCGCTTAGTCCGAGCACTGGGGCACAACAGGCATCGCTTCCGTCGAAAACCTGGCACCACTCATCTCTGGTCCTGGAACTGAAGACCTCGGCGAAGAGCTTCTTTGTCTGCGGCCAGCTGCTGCTATCCATCTGGGATGGCAACGTGTCTGGATCGAGCCCAAGTCCCTTGACCAACTCGGCGTAGAACTGCGGTTCGATCGCACCTACGGACACCCACCGTCCGTCGGCCGTCTCGTACGCGTCGTAGAACGGGGCGCCCGAGTCGAGAAGGTTCGTGCCCCGCGGTGACGGCGGTAGACGACCGCCGAAGAACGGCAGCATTAGAAGAGCACTGCCGTCGATCATGGCGGCATCGACCACCTGACCCGTCCCGGTCCGGCCGGCCTCCATCAGTCCGCATACCAACCCGAAGGCAAGCAGCATGCCACCGCCGCCGAAGTCGCCAACCAGGTTCAGGGGTGGCGTGGGCGGCTGACCGCTTCGGCCGATCATGCCAAGCGCGCCGCTAAGCGAGATGTAGTTGATGTCGTGCCCGGCCGCGGTGGCGAGTGGTCCCTCCTGACCGAATCCGGTCATACGTCCGTAGACGAGTGCGGGGTTACGGGAGAGACACGCATCGGGACCGAGGCCGAGCCTCTCCATCACACCGGGCCGAAACCCCTCGATCAGGGCGTCAGCCTTTTCCACCAGCCGCAGGACGGTCGCCAGACCATCAGGGTGCTTGAGGTCGACGGCAATGGATCGCTGTCCGCGTCCGAGGAGCTGTGAGCTGAGCGGCGGCGGCCCCTCGAGCCGGTCGATTCGGACCACGTCAGCTCCCATATCCGCGAGCATGCACGCGGCGAACGGACCGGGAGCCAGGCTGGCGATCTGGAGCACCCGAATCCCGTTTAGCGGCCCGGTGGCTTGCTGCACGTCGTAGACCTTATTCTCCAACGGTGCCCGGACCCCTTGACGGTTTGCGAGTCCTGGATCTCACGGATCTGCGAGGTGCCTTGTGCGCGCGGATCCTGGCCGACCTGGGTGCCGACGTCATCCGGGCAGTCACGGACCATGGCCGTGAGTCGACGACGTCGAACCTCTACCGCAACGCCAACAAGCGCGGCGTGCGGCTCGACCTGTTCGACGGGAAGGGAACCGCTCCGCTTCAGTCCTTCCTGGCTGGTGCAGACGTGCTGGTCGAGAACCTCGAGAATGGTGCTCGGTCAGCCGCCAGCCTCGAACCTGACGAAGTTCGAAGCCGCCACCCTCACCTCATCCACGTGGCGATCGCCGACTTCGGCCTCAGCGGGCCACGATCCGGTTGGCGCCTCGAGCCGCTTCCCGCGCTCGCAGCCTCGGGAACCCTTCACGCCAGTGGCTTTCCTGACCGCCCCCCGTGCTGGCTGCCCGGACATCTGGCCCACGACTGCGCCTCGGTCTACGGAGCTATCGGCGTCGTCGCCGGGGTGATGGACCGGGTCAGGACCGGGCGGGGTCAGCTCGTGGAGGTGAGCGTCCAGGAGGCGGCTCTGGCGGGAACGGTGCCGTGGTCGGTGGTCCTGCAGGACTACCTGAAGATCAATCCGTTGCTTCCCGCCGAAGGCAATCGCAACGCCGACGGCACCTATTGGGTTCTGCCGGCCAAGGACGGTTGGGTGAGAACTGTTATCGGCAACGGGAAACAGTGGCGCGGCTTCCTCATCCTTCTGGGTGAACCCGATGTGCTCGAGGCCCCGGAATGGAAGGATCCCGTCTTCCGCATCATGAACGGAGACGTGATCCGCATGATTGCACAGGAACGATTGGCGGATCGCACGCGTGCTGAGCTGTTCGACGAGGCGATGCAAATGGGCGCCACACTCGGCGTCATCCATAACCCCAGCGAATTCGTGGCGCATCCTCAGACGCACGCCAGACGCGTGTTTGTCAATAGCGACTTTCCCGATCTCGTCGGCGGCCCCTTCGTATCGCCTCCGGTCCGGCTGTCCGCGACACCAAGCTCGGTTCGCCGTCCGGCTCCGGACGGCAGGGACGAAGCGCGGCCCTGGGAGCCACGCACTCATCAAGCGCGACGTTCCGACCATCCGGGGGGTTTGCTCCTCGAGGGCGTACGCGTGGTTGAGTTCGGCATGGCCGCGGTGGTTCCGGAGCTGTGCATGGTGCTGTCCGAGTTGGGCGCTGACGTGATCAAGATCGAATCCGAAACCCACCTCGACGTGCTGCGAGCCACCGGCATGGGCCGGGTCAACTGCGGGTTCGCTTTCAACACCGAATGCCGGGGACGCCGCAGCGTCGCGATCAACATCGACACCGAGGAGGGTCGTCGCCTGGCACTGGGCCTGTGTTCCAAGGCCGATGTTGTGGCGGAGAACTTCCGTGGTGGGGTTCTTGACGACCTCGGCCTCGGTTACGAGGAGGTCAGGAAAAAGAATCCGTCGGTGGTGTACGTGTCGTCCCAGGGATACGGGCGCGACGGTCCGCTCGGTCGTGCCCCTGCCTATGGACCCCTCAATCTCGGGTTCGTCGGACTGCACCTGTTGTGGAACCACCAGGATGTGCCATATCCGTGTGGTACGTCGCTCAACCATCCCGACCACGTCGCAGGAAAGATGCTCGCCGTGGGAGTTCTCGCCGCACTCGCCCATCGGAACCGCACCGGCGAAGGCCAACTCGTCGACATGGCCCAGACCGACGTGGCGGCCTACCTTCTCGGCGAGGTGTACCTGGAGGCCTTCGCATCCGGTGTTGAACCGGCAGCCCAAGGCAACTCCAGTCCCCACGCGGTTCCACACGGCGTCTTTCCTGCGCGAGGCGACGACAAGTGGCTGGCTATCGCGGTTCCGGATGATGCCGCGTGGATTCGTCTGTGCACAGCCCTCGGTTGGAAAGGCGACGGTGAGGAAGCCAGCCTGGCTGGTCGGCTTGCCGCCAGGGACGCCATCGAGGAACGGCTGGCGCGTTGGAGTTCGACTCGCGAGGCGACCGAAGCCGCCACCTTCTTGCAGAACCATGGCGTGTCGGCGATGCCCGTCATGGGTCCCCAAGAGCACCTGTCCGACGCGCACCTCCAGGAGCGAGAGTTCATCGTGCGGCTGCACCATCCCGAGGTTGGCGACGAACGCCAACCAGGCAATCCAGTACGGATGTCTGCGCTGGCGCAGAGGACGGCATCATCTGCCCCCTGCTTAGGAGCTCACACCGGAGAAGTCCTCACGCAAGCACTCGGACTGCTACCCGAAGAAGTCCACGCGCTCATCGAGAAGGGGGTCTGCCGGTAGGACGTCGGCCGAGCTGGTGACGGAGCCCACGCCGAGCCGAGAGGTTGTAGCCTCACTGTTAGCCCAGCTCGGGCGATTGCGCCCCCGCTGAACGGGGGAGGATTGGGGGTTCCCGATGGGAACCCAGAACTTGACCGAAGACCACGACAGGGTGGCGGTGACGCGCCCGGAGCGCCACTGCGGGCGTTGTCAATGCGCCTTCCCCGCCGACCCGACGCTGTTCTTTCAAACGGACTGGGCACTGTGCCCGGCGTGCGAAGCGATTCTTCTTTCCTGATGACCTGGGGTAGCACTCAGATCGCGAAGCCGGACAGCGAAAACGCCCCGGAAGGGGAAAACGCCCCGGAAGGGACCGCGCCCCGCCGAGACAGCCGAAAGGCGTTGCGAGCCGTCTTGGTGGACGAGCGTTCTGAGCGGAGAGCTCTTACTCGCAGGGTCGTCGATTTGGCCCTTGGCGCAGGGACGGTCGTGGCCGAGGTCGTGAACCTCGGCGAAGCGTTAGCCGCCGTCGGGAAGCACAGTGCCGATGTCGTTGTCCTCGAGTTGCGAACACCCGTCGCC
>CAZCCS010000147.1:0-7328 GCA_964497005.1 uncultured Acidimicrobiaceae bacterium
CGGGACGGTGTACTCCTGGGTCCGTGTCCACCGCACCAAGAATCCGCTATTCGCCGAGAGCGTTCCGTACGTCATCGCGGCAGTCGAGATCGCACCGGGGTGTCGAACCTTCGGCCGATTGGAGGGAGTGCCGAAGCCAACTTTCGGTCAACCCGTACAGCCCAGGTTCGTGGACCACACAGGATGGACCGAGCTTCAATTCCAGGTGGCAGCGCCGACGGCGCCATCGCTCGAGAGATAAACGGTGGAACGAAACGCCGCGGCAATCGTGGGAGTCGGCTACTCGCCCCTCTCTCGCGGATCTGGGACGTCCGTGCTTGCGCTGGCACACCAAGCATGCAGGGCCGCGATCGAGGACGCTGGCCTCGTAGCGGAGGACGTCGACGGCTTGGCGAGCTTCATGGTCATGCAGGACTCGGTTCCGTGCCAAGCAGTGGCTACTGTCCTCGCTCTACCGGGCCTCCGCTTCAGCCTCGACGTCGACCTTGGAGGTCAGGCGCCGTGTCACCTGGTGACTCAAGCGGCGGCCGCAGTCCTGACCGGACAGGCGAAGACGGTGGTCGTATACCGGGCGATGAATGGCTACAGCGGGGCAAGGGTCGGGACGATGCGGTTTCACGGCCAGGGTGGCAGCTTCCGATATCCGATCGGTTACGACGCCTACATGATGTACGTCGGCATGTGGGCTCAACGCTTCTTGCACGAGACCGGCCAAGGGTTTGAGGACATGGCGGCGGTCGCCATCAGCCAGCGAAACTGGGCTCAGCAAAACACGCGAGCTATAAGGCGAGAACCTTTGGACCTCGCCTCCTACGTTGATAGTCCATACGTCGTGGAGCCTTTCAGGGCTCCGGATTGCACCATCGAGGTCGACGGAGCCTGTGCCGTTGTGGTCACGACCCTCGATCGCGCCCGAGATCTGCGCCACCCCCCAGCGGTGATCGCCGCGGGCAGCTATTCAGCAGGCAAGCGCTCAGGCCTCGACATCGGAGATCATCTTCTCTGGGAGGACTACTCGCGTAATTACACCCACCAGCTTGCACCGCTTCTTTACAAGCAGGCACATCTCCGACCACACGACTTGGACTTCGCGGAGATCTATGACTGCTTCAGTAGCACCGTGCTAATGGGCCTGGAGGGTTTTGGAATCTGCGGGCGTGGAGAATCAGGTGCTTTCGTTCGTTCCGGTGCGACCGGCCAAGGAGGGTCCTTCCCGGTGAACACGCACGGTGGGCTCCTCAGCGAAGGCTATTTGCACGGAATGAACACGGTTGCAGAGGCGGTGCTCCAAGTTCAGGGGAGGTGCGGATCGCGCCAAGTCAGCAAACACGAACGATGCCTGGTCACGTCAGGTGCGCTAATGGACGGATCCGGACTCATACTTACGTCCTCTCAAAATTGAACCCGGCCCTCTCCATCTCTCCACTCGACATGGGCTTGCACCGCTCCATCGTCGGCAATCCATCCCTTCTTACGCGCGTATTCGACCATCCCGAGGAAGTCGTTCGCCCAACTGGTGGGAACCACATCGCCGAACGCGGAATTCGCGAGGTCCCGCACCGCCGCCTCTCGCACGAACGCCGTGTCCCCTGCCGGATTCAGGCGCCCCACTTCTTTTGCCGCGAGTATCCGAGTCGCCGCGACTACTGCATCGGGCCATCCGGCGGGCTGAATGACAACAGAAAATCGTCGCAGGTCTTCCGGCATGGACATCGCGACTTCATCGGTATCGAGTCGCACAACTATTTCCATACGATCCACTCCTTCTTCCACAATCTACGAGATATACGACAGGACGGTCACAATGGCTGACATGAAGAAACTTGACGCATTCCTAGCTGAGCCGCGGAACCTCGTTCTCGCCGGCATTCGCAAAGATGGACGCCCCCACCTAAGTCCCAATTGGTTCTACTGGGATGGCGAGCACTTCTTTGTATCGACTATCCAAGACCGCGTCAAGTGCGCAATATTCCGGCGAGATCCTCGGGCCCAGTTACTGATAGACGACTCGACGGCGTTTCGAGCGGTTCTGCTGAGTGCAACCGTGGAAATTCGGGAGGATTTGTCGGCGAACCTATCCCGGTTTCGTGCCATTCGAGAGAAGCACGGCGTCGCCGTTCCGGAAGATGCTGAGCAACTTCGTGTCCTCACCGAGGAGCGACGCGTCCTGCTTGCGATAGAGCCCGACCAGTCTCCCGAAGCGTGGACTAGTTGGGGTCTCGACTGACGAGGGAGAACGAGTGGCCGCTTGCTCGGATTCCGCCGACGAAGTCGTCGACTCTCGACCGACTCGATGACCAGTACGGCTCACGAAGGACGTCTGGGTGACAGATTTCGAGAAGTCATGTCCCGGTTCTGTACGGGCGTGGTCGTCGTCAGCGCGCACGACGGCCAGGCACCGGTCGGGCTCACCTGCCAGTCTTTCTCGTCCCTATCGATCGACCCCCCTCTCATCCTCTTCTGCCCGGCTAAGTCTTCGACCTCTTGGCCTAAGATACGGGCTGTTGGTCGTTTCTGTGTGAATGTGTTGGCGGAGTCCCAACAGGATGTCAGCACGGCTCTTGCTCGCAGTGGAACGCGGAAATTCGAGGGCATCGCGTGGTCACCAGGCCCGATCGGTGCCCCCCGAATACACGGGTCGATCGCACATATCGAATGTGAACTGGACTGCGTTTACGAAGCGGGCGACCACCATATCGCCGTCGCTAGGGTGCTCTCCCTCGAGTGCTCCGAAGAGCGCTACCCGCTGATCTACTTCAAGAGCAGCTACCAGTCTCTTAGGAGATAATGGTTCGTTGCAGACCAACTGAGGTGAACGGGTACCGCTCAAGCAACGTCGATTGACTTCGGGCTCTGAGGCCCGCTCAACTGAGCGTCACGTCGTCGAAGAGCGTGTAGGTGGGATCGGCGGGATAGTTGTCGTCGTGGTTGTTCAGCGTTAGCGTGTAGCTGTGGCCGGCGACGATCGACGCGCCCGCGCTAGTCCACGCGAACGACGTCGCGCACGTCTTGCTGACCACGGTCGTTGTGGTCCCGGTTGTGTTGTCCTTGAGCGTCACGCTGGCCCAGTCGTAGGTGACGGTATCTGGGCACTTGTTCGCGTAAAACAGGCTCAGGTGGCTCGTGCCCGTGGGCGCAGTGAACGTCTGCGAGATGTTCGAGTCACCGTTGGTCGGACCCGTGGAACCGGCCATCGCCGAATACGTTCCGGAGTGGGCATTGGTGGAGATGGACGTCGCTGCTCCCGAAGTGGTCCATCCCGAGAATGTGCCGGTTTCGAACCCTCCGTTGACGACGCCGCCGGTCACGACGATGTTGCTCAACCCGACGTCGTCAAAGACGGTGTAGGTCGGATCGCCGGAGTAGTTGTCGTCGTGGCTGGTCAGCGTCAGCGTGTAGCTGTGGCCGGTTGTTACTGAGGCGGTCACCTGTTTCCAACCGGAGTTGCTCACGCAGGCCTTCGCGAGCGGCGTGGAGGTGGTCCCAGCTGTGTTGTCCTTCAGGGTCGCGGTGGCCCAGTCGTATGTGACGGTGTCGGGGCACACCACGTCGTACCAGAACGACAACGTGTTGTTCCCGGACGGGACGGTGAAGGTCTGGGCAATGTTGGAGTCGCCATTCGTTGGGGATGTCGAACCGCCGCGGGCTGCGTAGCTGCCGCTGTGGACCGGCGATGTGACGATTGCGGCCGATGCGCCGGTGGTGGTCCATCCCGTGAACGAGCCCGACTCGAATCCTCCGTTGGTGATTCCACCGCCACCACCGCCGGAGGTGACGGTTAGCGAAAAGGTCGTTGTATGTGTCGCGGAGCTACCCGTCCCCGTGATGGTCACCGTGGAGGTGCCGGCCGGGGTTGACGACGACGTGTTGATCGTCAATGTCGAGGAACCTCCAGCGCTCAGCGAGGACGGATTGAACGAGGTTGACGTTCCCGGCGGCAGACCCGACGCCGAGAGAGTCAAGTTCTGGGCGGAGCCGGACGTCACCGCGGTCGACACGGTTGTCGCGGCGGCTGACCCGGCCGTCACGGACGCCGAGGTTGGGCTGTCCGAAATCGAGAAGTCGTTGGTCGCTGTGCCGGCGACGACGGGATGGGAGATGTCACAACGGTTCGTGTCGTTGGACCATGTGGACTGCATCGCGAAGGTCCCGGTGCCCATGCTGACGTCGGCCGACGCCCCCTGGCCTGAACTGATCCAGGCGCACTCGTCGCCGTTCTCCTGGCCCTGGAAGGAGCTGCCGGTGTTGTTGGTCCATCCGCCGGCCGGATTCTGGTCGGTAATTGTCTCGGCCCACTCGTGACCGTTGACGATGCTGTAGCCGTCGTTGGTGCCATTGGCGTTGACGTAGTTCATGCCGCAGCTGGTCCCGGCGTCCATCACGTAGGGCATGTTGGTGAAGGCGATATCCCCATAGGGCGAGGTCACCGCCCCGCCGCTCAGGGTTGTGTCGCCGTTGTAGTCGTGCCAGGCACAGAAGCCCCCTGTCCGATAGTTGTCCGGGTTGAGCCCCGTCGCAGAGAGGATGTCGTACTGCACGTACCGGTTCGACGCAGCCGAAGTATTGCCGAAGTGGGCCGCGGCATTGACGGCTTCTTGGCCGATCTGGTGACCGCTCGCGGCAGAGGGCTCGGCGGCCGAGTTGTCGTACCAAACGCCGGAGAGGGCGCCCCCGCTCGGATAGCCGACGTGCGTTGCTCCCGACGGGCAGGAGGTCGCCCCGCTCGCGACTGACGACCCGTCGCAGTACTGGGTCATCGTCCCCGACCACAACTCGTTGCCGGTCCCGATGCCCTTGAAGAGCTTTTGTAAATACGGCGCTCCCTGATCGGGATCATTGCTGAAGGAGAGGTTGCCGCTTGAGTCGCTGCTCGAGGAACCCCATTGGGATCCCCAAAAGACCAGGTAGATCTTCGGTGTTCCGCTAGCCACGCCTATACTGTCTATGCCGCCGCCGAATGACAGCGTCTGGGGGCCCGTCGCTGTCGTCGAGTGGGTTCGGTCGTACCCACGCATCTTGTCGTTCTGCTCGGTAGTGGGCACCACACCGTGCCGGTAGGGATGTTGGTAGGCCGGCGAGTACGGGTTCGTTACTCGGCCGCGGGTCGGGCCCGACGCCGAGGCCGAACCCGCCGCCGCCCCCACCACGCTGAGCACGAGGACGGGAACCCCGACCATGACAGCCGCCTGTCGGCCAAATCGTCTCACTCAATCATCCTCTCGACTCTGTTGTTGTCAGCGACGCGGGTTCGACGTCATCAGTGGGTGGTCATCGACGTGTCGTCGATCACGAACGAGGTTTGGCGCGTGTAGTCCTCGGTCCCCGTGAACTTGATCGTGACGGTTTGACCGGCGAATTTGCTCATGTCGAGGGTCTGCTGGGTGTAGCCGGTGTTGTGGTCAAGGTTCGACCACGTGTGCAGGGTCCCTATGACGGCCCCCGAGGAGTTGAGTACCTGGAGAGTCAGGGTGTCGTAGGCCGTCGTCGTTGTGGTCTCGGCTGTGTCGATGTGGAGCCAGAAGCTCAGTGTGGCGGACGTGGCCGATGGGATCGTCACCGTCTGAGCGAGAGTGTCGGTGTGGGTGCTGCCGTACCCATCCAGCCATGCGTCCCACGTTCCCGAGTGGGGCGGCTCCGACGAGCTGCTGTTGATGACGCCTGACGTGGCCGTCCACGGTGCCGAGCTGGTGCCGTTCTCGAAACCCGGGTTCCCCAGGAGGTTGGTGCCCGAAGGAACCGTTGTGGTAGTGGTCGATGGCACGGTGGTCGTGGTCGATGGCATGGTGGTCGTCGTCGATGGCACGGTGGTCGTCGTGGTCGTCGGAGGTGGTGACCCGGCAGCGGTCAACGAGGTGTCGTCGATGACGAAGGACGTCTGACCCGAGGAGTCCTCGCTGCAGGTGAACTTCAACGTCACGGTCTGGCCCACATAGGGAGACATGTCGAAGGTCTCCTGCGTGTACCCGGTGTTGGCGTCAAGGCGGGTCCAGGTGTGCAACGTGGTGAGCACGGTGCCCGAGGTGTTGAGGACTTGTGCCTTCATGTTGTCGGCCGTGCCGCTGGTGTCGGCGGTGTCGATGTGGCGCCAGAAGCTGAGGGTGGCCGACGAGCCGCTCGGGATGCTGACCTGCTGCGACAGCGTGTCGGTGTGGGTGGTCCCGTAGCCGCACATCCAGGCGTCCCAGGTGCCGGAGTGGGGCGGCTCCTTCGAGTTGTTCGAGATGACCCCGCTGCTCGCCGTCCAGGGAGCCGGGCTGCTGCTGCCGTTCTCGAAGCCGGGGTTGCCCAAGAGGTTGACCGACGCCGGCGTGGCTGACGCCTCATTGCTGGCGGGTCCTTCGCCCAGGGCGTTCACAGCGGTGACGTCGTAGAAGTAGGTCTGCCCGTTGGTCAGTCCGGTGTCGGTGCATGTCAGCACCGCACCGAGGCCACTGCAACCGCCTGAGGTCAGAGCCGTCTCCGTTCCCGAGGACGTACCGCGGTAGACCTTGTAGGAGGTGATGTTGACGCCTCCGTTGTTCGACGGGGCCGTCCAGTTGAGCGTCACCTGGCCGTTTCCGGGTGTGGCCGCGAGACCGGTCGGAGCCCCGGGCGGCGTCCCGGCGACCGGGGAGGCCGTGATCGTCACCGTCGCCGACACGCTCTGAGATGGAGACGAGCTGTCGGTGACTGTGAGGGTGGCGGTGTAGGTCCCGGCCGTGGTGTAGGTGTGGGACGGGTTCTGCGTCGTCGTCGGGGCCGACCCGTCGCCGAAGTTCCAAGAGTACGAGTAGGGCGGGGTACCCCCGCTCCCGCTACCGGTGAAGGCGACGTTCAGCGGGGTTTGACCCGAGGTCGGCGTGGCCGTGGCGGTGGCAGTCAGGGGACCGCCGACGGCGCTGACGCTGATCGGCACCGACGCGGTAGCCGTCTTCGCCGGAGACGAGCTGTCGGTCGCGGTGACCGTGGCGGTGAAGCTCCCGGCCGAGCTGTAGGTGTGGCTCGGGTTCTGGGTCGCGCTCGCAGCGGAGCCGTCACCGAAGTTCCAGCTGTAGGTATAGGGAGCGGTTCCGCCGGTGGCCGAGGAGGTGAAGGCGGTGGTAAGCGGCGCGTTGCCCGATGTCGGGTTCCCGCTGGCGGTGGCTGACAAGGGGGTTGAACCCTGGATCCAGAAGTCCTCGAGCGGATCGCCCAACGCGGATTGGTCGTTGGTGGTCATCGGAAACGTGGTCAGACCCAGGTTGCCATTCGAGTCGATCGCGCCGGGCTTGACGTTCTGCATCTCCCTTTCGTTCGCGGCCAGCACATTGCTCGTGGTGTAGGCGACATGTGTCTGGTAACGCTGCTTG
>CAZCCS010000148.1:0-7320 GCA_964497005.1 uncultured Acidimicrobiaceae bacterium
TTGGGCTGGTTTTCACCCGGGCGGTCTCCCAGAGCCGCGAGCAGCGGGAGCTGCTGGCCGAGTGGGCAAATTCCGACCGGGTCCAAGTCGAGGCCACGTCAGGTTGGACCACGCTGCTGCGTGCCGCAACCCAGCGACAGCCAGCGGCGGTCCAGGCCCGCGCCGCGACCCTGCCGGGTCCCGAAGGCCGGCTCGTAGAAGGGCTGTCCGCTTTCCTTTACGGCGACCTGAAGACTGCTGTGAGGGCCCTGCGGAGCGTGGCGACCAACCCTGACTCGCATGCGTGGATGGCTGCGGCGGGTTGGCTCGGCGTGTTCGTGGCCACCTCGATGACAGGCGAGCAACTCGACCCTTCGGTCGTCAACAGGGTTCGCGAAGAAGTGGATCTGGCGTCGGTGCCGTGGTTGACCCGGGTCGCTCGGATCGCGCTCGTCAGCTTCGAGCCGGCGTTCGACACTTCCACCCACGAGCGCCGTGGAGACGAGTTCGTAATGGAGTTCGTCGAGGCATGCGAGCGCGAAGGCGACCGTTGGGGAGCCGCGCTGGTGTCCATGCTCCACGGTCTGGGAGGAGTCCTCGCCGGCGCAAACGACGTGTCCACGTTGGAACGCGCGGCCCGGCTGCTGAAGGACCTCGGGGCCGGAGTGCTGTCCGCCAGATCTGCAGCGTTCTTGGCCATCGCCGCACACAAGGTGGGCAGCACGGACCTCGCTCGGCGCGCAGCAAGCGAAGCTCGCGCTCTGGGGATTTCGCTGGACCTTCCAGTGGCGACCGGCTTGGCTGCGCTCGTCTCGGGTTTGGAAAAAGGCGACGCAGGTGAGGTCAACCACGCCCGCGAGCTGCTCGACTCGATCGGCTGGTGGGAACTCGCGTCGGCGCTGCTAGGCCTGGGAAAGCCAGTTCGAGCGGGGAGCCCGAAACAAGATGCCCGCAGACCGCCGCCCACGTCCGGTTCCAGTTCGGTGACGCTGCGATGCCTGGGGAGCTTCGTACTGGAAGTCGACGGCCGAGCTTTCGAGGAGTCGGCCGCGAAACCCATGGAGCGGTCATTGCTGCACCTTCTCGCCGCACGTGCCGGGGAGAGAGTGCACCGCGAGCACATCATCGAGGCTCTTTGGCCGGAGGCGGATCCGGATGCCGGGAGGCACAGGCTTCAAGTAGCGGTCTCCTCTCTCAGACGGTTGTTCGTCGGACATGGCGCCGGCGCCCGCCTAATCGTCCGCGACGGTGATGCCTACAGACTGGCTCTTCCACCGGACGCCGACGTCGACGTCTGGCGCGTCGAGCAGAGCCTCCGGCGAGCGGTGGACGCTCGGTCGGTCGGAGATCCCGATAGCGAGAAAGCCGCCCTTTTCGGCGCTCTCACCGCGTACGGGGGCACGCTCCTTCCCATGGACGGTCCGGCCGAGTGGGCGACAGGACCACGCCGCCATCTACAGGTCTCGGTCGCCGACGCGGCGACCCGGCTGGCGGGACTATTAAACGAAAGCGCCGACTTCGATGCCGCCGCGGACGCCGCCCGACGCGGCCTTGCGGTCGATCGCTACCGGGACGACCTATGGCGCCTGTGCATCGAGGTAGCCGAACGCTCGGGCAACCACGCGGACGCGCAGCGGGTCCGCCAGGACTATGCGGGTGTGCTCGAAGAGCTCGGCATCTGACTTGGCAAAACCGGGGTCTATCCCTCGATCTCGACGGTCACTTGCCCGGGAAAAGCGATCGAGATGCATTCGGGCACCCCTAAGGCGCAAGAGCACCGCGATTCGCTGGTCAATGCCGGTTGCCCGTTGATGAGAACTGTCGGCGCACCCGGCACCCAGGGTGGGAGGGTTACTGGAAAGCATGGGACTGGGGCACCTTGCGCGGCGATTACTTCCGGGTTGGTCGGGGAGGTGCACATGCCGAACGTCGGGATGTTCTCGAGAGGAACGGCATCGAGGATCGTCGCCGCGGGGGTACCGGCGGCGACGAGCGATCCCTCCGGCACGACCACCAGAACTGATGGGGCGGCGCCGAACACACACGCCATCTCCGCGCCAGCGACGACTAGCTGACCCACGTTTGGATCATAAGCCCAACTGCAATCCACGGGTCGAAACGCCCAAAAGACTGCACGAACGGGCCACGACTTCCTACCCGTTGAGTCCGCGTTGAGTGCCTGTTGAGCGGAGCGTGAAACGATCCAGCCATCCGCACAACGAGGGCGGCCGGACAAAAGGGGTGGATCGGGTTGAGTCAGACCATCGTCGACAGTAGGGTCACGGTCGCAGTCCACGCGACAGACCCGGTTTCAGCCACAGGGATCGCCAGCGAGCTGCGGATGCGGCCCGAGATCCTGATGACGTCGGACAACGACTTCTGCACCGCGCAGGTCGCGGTGGTAGTAGCAGACGACGTCGACGCGGCGACCGTTCGGACTGCAAGGGCGATCCAGCGCGAAGGGTGCCGGGTCGTCATGGTTGTCTCGAGACTCGACGATGCGGGGTTGCTTGCCGCGGTTGAGGCAGGCGCTTGCGGCATCCTGCGGAGGGTCGATGCCAGGTCTGACCGGGTGGCCGAGGCGGTGATCAAAGCGGCGCAGGGTGACGGCGCGGTCCCGCCGGACCTTCTTGGTCGCCTGCTCGACCAGATGAGCCTTTTGCAGCGGAACGTCCTTGCTCCACGCGGGCTTTCCCTCAACGGTTTCAGCCAGCGCGAAGTCGATGTATTGAAGTTGCTGAGCGACGGTTGGGATACCGCGGAGATCGCGTCGAAACTCGCTTACTCCGAGCGCACCGTGAAGAACGTGATCCACGACATCACGACCAGATTGCAGCTCCGGAACCGATCCCACGCGGTCGCGTACGCGCTGCGCGCGGGGATCATCTGACGGCGAAGTGCCCTTTGGGGCATGCGCTCGTGCCCCCATATCTGTCCGTCGCACTGAGCACCCACGACGCGGCCTGGCAATGATTGCAAACAGATGATCAACGAAGTAGACGAATCGCTGCGGTCCCTCATCAAGGCAGAGGTGCTGCAAGGTACCGACGTCGAGGTCGTGTTCGACGCTCCCACACGGGACTGGGCGTCCCGGCGAAACACGCCCACGGTCGACGTTTACCTCTACGACATTCGCGAGGACACCCGTCGCAGGTCCAACGGGATCGTCGAGAGGCGCAACGACGAGGGCATCGTGGTAGACCGCCAACAGCTTCCTCGGTACTTCAGGCTCGCCTACCTCATCACGGCGTGGACCCAGCGCGCTGAGGACGAGCATCGGCTCCTGTCCTCGTTGATCGCGTGCTTCATGCGCCAGGACGTCCTTCCGGAGTCCACTCTCACCCCTTTGCTCGCCGAGCAGCAGGTCCCCGTCGGGCTCCAGATCGCTTACCCACCCCCTGAGGATCGGCAGGTGTCCGACGTCTGGTCGTCTCTCGGCGGTGACTTGAAGCCGTCGATCGATCTGGTGGTCACCATCCCGATCCTGCCAGAACGCCTGAGCGAGATAGCCCAGGCGGTGATGTTGCCGCTCCGGCTGCGTACCTACAGCCAGGTCACCATCGAGGGCGAAGATGCTGAGCGGCATCTTCCTGACGGTGACCGAACCCGCGCCTGATCGACCTGAGGATCGGAGCGCCGAGCCCGGGCGACTCGATGCCTCCGCGTCCTATCTGCTCGCCCGACTGCGACTGATCGAGTCGAGGGTCAGGAGGCTCGTCGCACATCGCCGTGATGAGGATGCGGCACCAGACGATCCCTTCAGAGGGCTGTACATATCCGACGACCACGTCGATCGCATGCTGGCCGAGACGGCCAGTTCCCGGCTGGTCAGCTGGGAGGACGAGGGAGCGCTCAAGGCGCTCGAGGAGGAGGCATCGACAGCGGAGGCGACCGGAATCGATATCCGACTCCGTTCGCTGGCCAGAAGAGCGGATCTGGCCGAACTCGACCTCGACATCCTCCTCGTGTGCCTCGCGCCGGACCTCGACAGCCGGTTCGAGCGGCTATACGGCTACTTGAACGACGACGTCACTCGGCGGCGTCCGACCATCGGGCTGGCGCTGGAACTCGCCGGCGCGTCGCCATGGTCGGCCACATCGCGCTCTCGCTTCGCGCCTGGAGCGCCCTTGATCGAGAACGGTCTGGTGCTTGTTGAGGAGCCAGACAGACCTCTCTTATCGCGTACGGTCCGGGTTCCGGACCGAGTTGCCGGCCACCTGCTCGGAGACGCCAGGGCGGACCCCGCCGTGGCCGGTTTTATCCGCGCTACGACGCCGGCGGCCACGAGCGATCGGGTCGTGGCCCCGCTTGGCGCTCTCATCGGCGAAGGGACCCGACTGGCGTATCTGCGAGAACAACCCGGCGCCTCGGCCCCACCGGTCGCGGTCGCAGCGCTCAACACGGCCGGCCATAAAGCGCTCGTCGTCGACGCCGGGCATATCGGACCTTCGGAGGATCTTCTTTCAATCGCCCGGGTCCTGCGCCGTGAGGCGGTGATCGACGGCGCCGGTCTGGTGATCGGCCCGGTCGAAGCCCTGCTCTCGCGAGGCGACGAAGCTGTGCGCGTCTTTTCCAGCATGGAAGGTCCTGTAGTCCTGCACGGCAAGGTCGGCTGGGACCCGAACTGGAGCCGTCACGTGCCGGTCCTGGTCGACCTGGCACGAAGCTCACCGGTCGAACGTCGGGAGCAGTGGTCGGGCCGCCTTGCTGAACGAATCGACGGATCCGCCGGTGTCGCCGACGCGTCGATCGCTGATGTCGCCGCACAGTTCACGCTCACAGTTGAACAAGTGGAGCGGGCTGTGACCGCGGCGACGCTCGAGGCTCGGATGGACGGTCTTCCTCTGGAACTGCCGCACCTTCGGGCCGGCGCACGCCTGCAGAACGGAACGTCGCTCGATCGGCTCGCCCGGCGGATCCAGCCTGCCGTCGGCTGGGACGATCTCGTCCTGGCCGCTTCGACGCTCGAATGTCTGCACGAGCTCGCCGGACGCGCCCGATGCAGAGACCGCGTCCTCGACGAGTGGGGGATGCGTCCCGGGGGTGGGAGGGGGAGAGGCATCACGGTCCTCTTCGGTGGGGACTCGGGGACCGGGAAGACGATGTCGGCTGAAGTCGTAGCCGGCGAGTTGGGGCTCGACCTTTACACGGTCAATCTCGCCACCGTGGTCGACAAGTATGTCGGGGAGACAGAGAAGAATCTCGAGCGGATATTCACCGAAGCCGACGGTGTCAACGCGGTGCTTCTCTTCGACGAAGCCGACGCCCTGTTCGGTAAGCGATCGGAGGTGCGGGACGCGAACGACCGCTACGCCAACATCGAAGTTGCGTATCTCTTGCAGCGGATGGAGAGCTTCGACGGCCTGGCCATCCTTGCCACCAACCTTCGCGCGAACGTCGACGAGGCCTTTGCCCGTCGGCTGGACATGGTCATCGACTTTCCCACGCCGGACTTCGAGCTCCGTCTGCGCCTCTGGGACAAGTGCCTCGCTCCGGGCGTCCCACGCTCTGCGGACGTCGAACTGGGATTCCTTGCCCGTTCGTTCGATCTCTCGGGTGGCAACATCCGGAGCATCGCCCTGACCGCCGCGTACATGGCGGCAGACCGGGGAACGCCGGTGGGGATGGAGGATCTGGTGCGGTCGGTTCAACGGGAGTACCGCAAGCTCGGTCGGCTGGTGGTCCCCGGCGAGTTCGGACGGTACTACGACCTGGTTTCGGGCTGACACTTTGCCCGAAAGCGCAACCCGGATTTCCCCCACTCTCGCCCTCCCGTCCCTATCGCGGGAGACGGCTGGGCGACAACGTTGCTTTGGTCTGTCCCGAGGAGGATGCTCATGCCGACCTATCTGTCACCTGGCGTCTACGTAGAAGAGGTAGAAGCCGGCTCCCGGCCCATCGAAGGCGTCGGGACTGCCGTGGCAGCGTTCGTGGGCCTGGCTAGCGCCGGCCCGTTCAACACCCCGACGCTCGTTACCAACTGGAGCCAGTTCACCCAGACGTTCGGCGAGTTCGTCGACGGCTCCTATCTCGCCCAGTCTGTCTATGGTTACTTCCTGAACGGCGGCGGGGCCTGCTACGTGGTCCGGATCGGCGGCAACGGCGCCGCCTCCCCGGCGGCGAGAGCCGAACTGACGTCGCTGGCCGGCGAAGGCGTGGCGGCCGTCGGCGCTTTCCGGGTACAAGCTCTCGCTGAGGGAACCGAGGGCAACGACGTGTCTGTCGAGATTGCCGACAGCGGCGCGGAAGGTGCCACCGATGATTCGTTCAAGGTGATCGTCAAGAAGGGCGGCAAGGCCGAGGAGACCTTCGACAACCTGACCACCAAGAAGGGCCGTCAGAACGTGGTCACGGTCGTCAACGCGCAGTCGAAGTTGATCCGAATCGAGGACCTCGGCGTTGGCGTCGAGAAGGTTTCGAGGGGATCTGTCGCATTGGCCGGCGGCGGCGCGCCAGCACCGACCAGGCTGGCCCCTGACGACTACGTGGGCGACTCGGCCGACCGGACCGGATTCGGAGGTCTCGAGGCCGTTGACGAGGTCACCATGGTGTGCGTCCCGGACCTGATGTCCGCCTACCAGAACCGGATGATCGACCTGGAGGGTGTGCAGGCGGTGCAACTCGCCATGATCGCCCACTGCGAGTTGATGGGTGACCGGGTCGCAATCCTCGACCCGCCTCCCGGTTTGAACGCTCAGCAGGTTAAGGAGTGGAGGGTCGACAAGGCCGGCTACGACTCGAAGTACGCGGCGCTGTACTGGCCGTGGGTGAAGGTCTTCGATCCTTCGGCGGGCACCAACAAGTTCGTGCCGCCCAGCGGCCACATGGCTGGAATCTGGAGCCGCAACGATGACTCGAGGGGCGTGCACAAGGCGCCGGCGAACGAAGTGGTCAGGGGTGCCATCAGCCTCGAGGTCAACATCACCAAGAGCGAGCACGACCTGCTGAACCCGGTAGGGATCAACTGCATCCGGTCGTTCCCTGGTCGGGGGATCCGGGTGTGGGGTGCGCGCACCCTGTCGTCGGATTCGGCATGGCGCTATCTCAACGTGCGGCGGCTGTTCAACTACCTGGAGGAGTCCATCCTCAACGGGACCGACTGGGTGGTGTTCGAGCCAAACGACCCGGGTCTGTGGTCGAAGATCCGCCGCACCATCTCGGCGTTCCTCATCAACGAGTGGCGTAAAGGTGCGCTGTTCGGCCTGACCCCGGGGGAGGCTTTCTACGTCAAGTGCGATGGCGAGACCAATCCCGCCGAGGGCATCGACGCAGGCCAGGTCGTCTGCGAGATCGGTGTAGCCCCGGTGAAGCCGGCCGAGTTCGTGATCTTCCGCCTGTCGC